>JBLGCN010000327.1:0-3008 GCA_047617405.1 Natronomonas sp. | reverse complement strand
CCGCGCGGCCGAGCGGTTCGGCCGGGCGTTCCCCGGCCTGCCAGAGCCGGTCCGGGAGACGAGCGACAGAGGGGCGACGCTGGTTCGGTTCCCCGGCGCGGCGCCGGTCCTAGCCGAGCCGACAGGGGGGTCGTGGCTCGCCGACCGACTCGAGGGGTTTGGCCCCTCACCTTGCGGGGTGGTGCTCGGGACGACCGACATCGAGCGGTCTGCCGAGCGGTTCGGGCTCGACACCCGGCTGTCGTGGGGCGAGCGAACGGTTGTGTGGGCGCCACAGGCCGAGGGTCCCCTCTCGGGGGTGGGCGTAATTGAGACCCCCAGGGACGCGGAATAGTGCTGTGAGCGTAAACTGAGAGGGTCAGTCCCGCAGCGCCTCGACCGGCCGGGCGTTCGCGGCCTTCCAGGCGGGGTAGAGCCCGCTGAGGAGGGCGGCCCCGATGCCGAAGCCGATACCCAGGGCGATGTTGCCGAGGACACCCTCGGAGAAGGCCGTCGGGTCACCGAGCAGCAGTTCGTTGATCAGCGCGCCGAGACCGACGCTCAGGACCGCTCCCCCGACGGCACCGACCACACCGAGCAGTACCGCCTCGCCGAGCATCAGCCGGAGGACGTCCCGTCGGTGGTAGCCAACGGCCCGGAGGACGCCGATCTCCTCGCGGCGTTCGATCGCACTCATCAGCATCACATTGAGGATGCTGACCGCCGCAACGAGCAGCGAGACCGCCCCGACCCCGAGCAGAAACGTCTGGATCGTGGAGATCTGGTTCTGGAACCGCTGGATCGACGCCTCGGCATCGAAGACCCGGACCTGTTCGCGGCGGTCGGTGTTGAGCTGCTGTCGGATCGTCTCCGCCGCCGCGAAGGCGGCCTCCGGGGAGTCCTCCCGGACGAGTACGCGGTCGGTGCCGCCGGTATCGAGCTGACTCGCGGGCAGAAAGACCCCGCTGTTTGCCTGGATAAACCCGCCACGGGGGTTCTCCTCGAGCACGGCGACGACCCGGACGGTCCGGTCACCGACCCGCAGGGCATCGCCGACACCGACGTCGAGTTGGGCCGCGAGTCGCTGTCCCACCAGCGCACCCGACCGCCAGCTCTCGGGGATCCGGCCGGTCGCCGCAGTGACGAACGCCCGCGGTCGGTCGGTGCCCGTCACGGTGGCTCTCGTGGTGTCCCGGGCGGTTCCGACGACGAGTGACTGGGACTCGACCGGGTAGACGCTCGCATCGACCAGCTGTCTGATCTCCGCAATCTCGTTCTGGTCGAGGACCGGTGACTCGCTGTCCTCGCCGGGGGAGACCTGCACCGTCTGGAGGAAGTCCTGGGCGTCCTGGAGGAAAAACGCCTGCAGCGTCGTCCCGAACATCGTGAGTGAGATGATCGCGACCACGCCGATGAGGATACCAAGCGTTGCCAGTGCGGAGCGGGCTTTCGCCCGCGAGAGATTGCGCCACGCCAGCGCCGTGACTGGGAACCGGTCGAGTCTCATCGGTCCTCGGGGTCGAGTAGCCCGTCGACGAGTTCGACCGTCCTATCCGCGACCGACTCGACCTGGGTGTCGTGTGTCACGGTCACGACCGCGATGTCGTCGTCGGTGAACCCCCGGAACACGTCGAGGACCTGCCCGCCCGTCTCCTGGTCGAGATTGCCCGTCGGCTCATCCGCGAGGAGCACGTCGGGGTCGTTGACCACCGAGCGGGCGATGGCAACCCGCTGTTTCTGCCCGCCCGAGAGCTCGTTTGGGTAGTGGGTCAGCCGGTCACCCAGCCCGACTCGGCCGAGCAGGTCGTCGGCCCGTGCCAGCGTCCGCTCGCGGTCGCTCAGCATCCCCGGGACGGCAACGTTCTCGCGGGCGGTCAGCGTCGGGAGCAGGTAGAAGTCCTGAAAGACGAACCCCACCGTATCCCGGCGGAGGGCGGTCCGCTCGCGGGTCGAGAGGCAGGAGCTACGGGCCCCGTCGACCGTCACCTGTCCCGTGGTCGGGTCGTCGAGCAAGCCAAGCAGATTCAACAGTGTCGACTTGCCACTGCCGCTGGGGCCGACGATGGCGACGAACTCACCGGGGTCGATGGACAGTGAGACGCCTTTCAGCGCCCGTAGCGTCCGGTCGCCGCTGCTGTATTTCTTTACCGCGTCGGCGATACTGATGACCGACATTGTTACCCCCGGATTCGCCGCCACGCGACTGTCACCACACCGCCGACGAGCAGGAGCCCACCGCCGACCAGGGCGAGGGGCGTGTTGCCGCCTTGCTGTGTGCTCGCCGGCTGTGGCCGGGCTGGTGGCCGGTAGTCGACGGTGATGGTCCGCTGTCTTTCCACACCGTCGACGGCGTAGCTGACCTCCAGCGGGACCGTGACCGAGCCGTTCGTCCGCGGGACGGCAGTCACGTCGAATGAGCTGAAGTCACCGGCCTCGATCTCGCCGACAAAGAACGACGACTGTGACTGTGCCGGGGCCACACTCGCGCTCTGGCCGACCTGCACCGTGACGCCGGTGACGTTCGTCGCGCCGCCGTTACTCGCAGTGCCACGAACCGCCAGCCCGTTCGCGCCCGGCGAGATGCGGAGTCCGGTCAGATTCACCCGGCCGGGGTTCTGTTGCTCGGTGACTGTGGCGGTCATACTCCGGTCGAACTCGCGGTGTGTGCCGCCGGCCGTCTCGTACGCCCCCGTGACGGTCACCCGGTGTGACCCGGGGTCGACATCGCGGGCCTCGATGGTGTACGTCGTCTCGTTTCCGGCGGGGAGCGCGGCGGCAACACGCTGTGGGTCGACCAGCCGCATGTCACGCCCGTCGGCCTGGAACTGCAGTCCGGAGACCGACCGGTCACCCTCGTTTGCGACCGTCACTTGGAGGGTGGTCCGGGCTGACGGGCCGACAGTCCCACCGGAGGCGGTGAGCGAGACCTGCCGGTCTGGCTCCTCGACCATCATCGTTCGCGTGCTGGTGGCGGTGCGGCGCTCGCCGCCGGGCGTCGTGTAGGTCAGCGTCGCCGTCAGGTCGGTCGG
>JBLGCN010000326.1:0-3019 GCA_047617405.1 Natronomonas sp. | reverse complement strand
GATGGACTCGACGCCGACCTCGCGGACCGACCCGTACGGCCGGTCGACGACGATGTTACCGGCGGTCTGCCGACCGACCCCCGGGATGGCAGCCAGCTCGTCCATCGAGGCCGCGTTGACGTCGAGCGGGTACGGAACGCCGGACACGGAGCGGTACCCGTGGTCGGTGACGGCCACGTCGACCGTCCGCCCGAGTTCGCGCTCACCCGGGATAGCCACCAGCAGGGCGTACGTGCCGAGCTGTCGGCCAAACGTCTTGCCGTCCTGGTGGTACTCGAGGTGGACGTCGGGCAGGACCGTTCCCGGCGGGGCGACCCGCTGGAGCATCGGGTTGTCGACCTCCTCGCGAACCTCCTGTTTGTACTGTTTGAACTGCTCCTTGTGGTCACGGGCGAGCTCCGCGCCGGTGTCGGCCATCTCCGTCCCCTCGAAGGCCATCACCTGCCGGATGTTCACCCGTCGGAGCATCAGTCCGGCGTCGTAGACCCGCCTGAGAAACGCCTTGTTGTGCTCGAAGGTCTCCGCGCGCTCGCCCTGGAGGCCGTGGACGAGATTGATCCCCGGTAACAGCTTCGGTAGGCGGGGCTGTCGGTCGCCGGTACGGTCGTCACTGCGCGGGTCACCTGGACCCCCCGGCCGCCACCCGGCGACCTCGTTGACCACCCGGACGGCCTCGAAGCACTCGTCGGCGGTGACGTTCAACTGGTTTTGCTCCTGCACGACCGGGTCCGCCGACTCCAGCCCGAAGGCCGCGGTGTCGCCGGGTGTGTTGTGCTCGGCGATGACCCGGATCCCCTCGCGGGCCTTCTCCGGCCACTCCACGACCGTGATGGGGTTCATATTGTCCAGGTGTAACGTCTTTAGGCCGGGCGCGACCTCGCGGATCCCGCCGTACAGTTCGCGGAGGGCGTCAGGGTTTGGAGCCTTTCCGTCCCCGCCGTAGGCGAGGATGTCGGCCTGCCGGCCCAGCCGGAAGTGTTGTGCCCCTCGCTCGCTGAGAGCGTCGACCTCGCCGACGACACTCCCGGGCGGGCGAAAGTCCGGGTCACCGTACAGCGGTTCCGTGCAGAACGAACACCGGTATGGACACCCCCGCGAGGTCTCGAGTTCGCAGATCAGGTAGTCCGGGTGGTTCGGGTGCTGCTCGATGACGTACGCGCCGGCCTGTGCCCACCGGGTGACCTCCTCGACCTCGCGGTAGCGGTCGTTGAACCCCTCCAGACCGCTCTCGACGAGGTCGTACACCGCGGCCTCGATGTCGGCCATCGCGAGAAAGTCGAAGTCGAGGTCGTCGCGCTCGGTCTCGGTCGCCCCCTCGTTTTGCTCGCCAACGCCAAACCGGACGGGGCCGCCCATCACCGAGACACCGTCCGCTGTCCAGGCAACCTTGCGGACCTCGTCGGGTTCGGCCGGCGTGCCGCCGACGTACTTGCCGGGGACGGTCATACCGCCGACGTAGACCAGGAGGTCCGCCTCCTCGACGTCGCGCCACCGGCGGGGGTGGTCGCGGAGTTCGTCGATGGTGCGGTAGGTGACGGCCCCGTGGTCGAGGCCGGCGTCTGCGAGCGCGCCAGCGACGTACCGCGGATACGTGGAGATATACGGGGGGACACCGAAGTGGGCCGGCTCGTCGACGTAGCCGTCCACGATGGTGACCTCGATGTCGGCTGGGTCGGTCATTAACCGTCTTACCGCCTCAAGCCAAAAGAGCGTGTCTGCTCGACGGTCCCCCTCACAGGATGGCCCCGGAGCCGCGACTTTGATACGTGCGCCAGTCGTACGAGCCGGTATGCCTGCCACCCTCGAAGTCGTGTGCAACGACGACGGTTGCGAGATGGACATGTTCGAGCTCCACTACACCTACGACATGCCCGACAACGTTGGCGTGACCGACTTCGTCTGCCCGTACTGCCAGGAGACGGAGTCGCTGGAAGCGGTCGAGCTATGATACGGGAGCTCGGGGAAACAATCGGGAATACGGTCGTCGAGACGGTCGGACGGGCGGTCGGACGCGCCCAGGAGAGCCGCCCGCTCCCGGTCGACCTGCTCGAGAGTGATGACGCCTATCTCGCGGTGTTCGATGCCCCGGGCGCGGCGGCAAGTGACGTTCAGGTCCGGTTCGAGGACGGCGAGGTTCAGGTCCGGGTCGACCGCTTCCGGGAGTTCCACGAGGGGTTCGAGATGCGGTTTCCCGGCCGGGGGCTCGCGCTCGACGGCCACGCCGAACTGCCGGCAGAGGCTACAATCGACCCTGGAGCCGCCACGGCGACGCTCGCGGACAACGGCACGCTGCAGGTCCGTGTCCCAAAGGCCGACGGCGGGGCCTCCGAGGACACGCAGGTGGCTGTCGAGGAGGCAAACGGTGGCGACGACGCGGAGTCCGACGACGATACCGGCGATGACGTGGCGTAACTACTAATTAGCGGTTACGGCAAGTCGGTGGTCAGCTTCAGCTACGGTGTCGGCGCCGCGCGGTGACCTGTGTCCTGTGTCCCGTGTCCTCCGAGCTCAGGTGGGGTAGTCCGCATCCCGCTCGACCCGGCGGTCGGGCTCGGGAGGCATCTCCCAGTCGGTCGTAAGTTCGAGAAACTGGACGAAGATACGGGCGGTTGCCCCCCAAACAGTGTACCCGTCGACGTAGAAAAAGTGCAGGCGGATGTCGCCGTAGTAGGGGTGGTCCCGGCGCTCGCTCTCGTAGTTGTCGAGGTCGGTCAGGGCCTCGAGCGAGAGCACTGCCACCTCTGCCACCTCCTCGTCGCCGGGGGTGTACTCGCGGTCGGGCGCCCGGGCGACAAACGGCCGGACCGAGTAGCGGGTGACAGTCTCGATGTCGTCCAGCCGGCCGACGAAGTCCAACTCCGACCGCCTCATGCCGACCTCCTCCTCGGCCTCACGACAGGCCGCGTCCCGGAGACCACCGTCCTCGGGTTCGCGACCGCCACCGGGGAAGCTCATCTGCCCCGGGTGGTCCGAGAGGTGGTCGGCACGCTTGGTGAAGAGGAGTGCCGGCCCGTCCGGG
>JBLGCN010000325.1:0-3021 GCA_047617405.1 Natronomonas sp. | reverse complement strand
CCGCGGTCGGTCCGGGAGCGCGTCAAGGGTACTCACACCTTCTGATAACGTGCTCCCCCATTTCAACCCTTCCGCTCCCGGCCGTGGGTAAGACCTAATCCGCCGCGCCCGCACTGTTCGGGTATGAATAACAGTTCACTCCGGGCGCCGGCGGAGACCGCGGTCCGGCAGTGTATGGGGCTGGGCGCCGAGGAGTCGTGTGCCGTCATCACCGACGACAAACGCGAGGCAATCGGGACGGCGCTGTACGAGATTGCGTCCGAGACAGCGGCCGACGCCACCGTGGTCCGGTACCCTCCAGGTGAGCAACACGGTGCGGAGCCGCCTGTCCCAGTCGCCGCCGCGATGGCCGGCGCGGACGTGGTGCTTGCGCCGACGACAAAGAGCCTGAGCCACACCCGCGCCCGGACCGACGCCAACGAGGCCGGTGCCCGTGTCGCGACGCTCCCCGGCATCACCGAGGCGGTCTTTCGGACGGGGCTTGATGCCGACTACGAGGCGGTCGCGGCGGTCTGTGCGGAGGTCCACGAGACCGTCGCCGACGCGTCGGAACTCCGTGTCACCTCCCCGCAGGGAACCGATATTACTGTCCGGCCGGGCGACCGCGAGTGGCGCCGGGACACCGGTGTCGTCCACGAGGCCGGCGAGATGTCGAACCTCCCCGCCGGCGAGGTGTTCGTCAGCCCCGAGACCGCCGACGGGCGGGTCGTCGTCGACGGGACGATGATGCCCCACGGCCGGCTTGACCCGGGCGAGACCGTCGCGTTCACCGTCGAGGACGGCCAGGTCACGAGTATCGAGGACGAGGGGCTCCGCGAGTCCGTCGAGACCGCCGCGGCGACGGCCGGCGACGCTGCGTTCAACTTCGCGGAGATGGGTATCGGGACGAACCTGGCGGTCGCGGAACTCGTCGGGTCGGTCCTCTTGGACGAGAAGGCCGCCGGAACCGTCCACCTCGCCATCGGCGACGACCACGGTATCGGCGGCGATGTCGAGGCGCCGATCCACCAGGACGGTGTGCTAACGGCGCCGACAGTCTACGTGGACGGCGAACGGCTGGAGCTGCCGACCCCGGCGTAGCCGGGCCGTCAGGTTGGGTGGACGGCACCGCCACAGGCAACCGCGTCACGTGCCGACGCCTTTTGTGTTCGACTCGCATACGGATATATATGACAGAGACATCGCGGTCCGACACAGCCGACCGGGTTGGACTCGCCTGCCCGGCCTGTTCGCCGGATATCGAGACGGTGCACGAGATACTCGCGACGGGAGGTCAGGCAACTGTTCGTTGCACCGAGTGTGGCCACGTCCACAAGCGGGGCCTGCCGGCGGAGCGGACCGTCGAGCGGGAGGTGGTCGTCTCCCAGGACGGTGACTCCTTTGCCGCGACTGTGGAGGCGCCGGCGACCGAGACCGTTGCGGTCGGCGAGGAGTTCCTGCTGGAGACCGAGGCAGCCATCATGACCGTTCGGGTCACGAGTGTCGAACTCGACGAGGGCCGGGCCGAGGAGGCACCCGTCGAGGACGCCCGCACCCTCTGGACGCGGGCGGTCGGCAACGTCACCGTCGACGCGACCATCCATCCGAAGGAGGGGACACGCGACGAGACCAGGAGTGTCTCCCTGCAGGTGCCCGGCGACTACGAGTTCGTCGTCGCCGAGACCGACGACCTCGCCGGTGAGGAGTTCACCGTCGAGGGGATCCACCTCCGCGAGGACGCCGTTGGCTACGGGTTCGACAAACTCGACCACGACGGCGACCGCGCGCTCGCGAAGGACATCAACAGAGTCTATGCCCGTGACGAGTCGACCAGCGCCTGGTCGGCGTGGTAGGATGGCCGACGACCGCCGCGCGGAGCGTGCGGCGCTGGTCGACCGGCTGGCCAGCCGTCGTGACCTTTCGCCGGCGACCGAGCGGGCGATGCGTGCTGCCCCGCGCCACGCGTTTGTCCCCTCCGACCGGCAGGCAGCAGCGTACGACGACAGCCCGCTGCCGATCGGCGAGGGCCAGACGATCAGCGCCCCGCACATGGTCGCTGTTATGACCGACCTGCTGGACGCCGACCAGGGGAGTCGCGTCCTCGAGGTCGGAACCGGCTGTGGCTACCACGCGGCGGTCACGGCGGAGGTAGTCGGCGCCGGAGACGTCTACAGCGTCGAGTACCACACCAGTCTGGCCCGCGAGGCCCAGGAAACCCTCCGGGCGACGGGCTACGAGGCGGTGTCGGTCCGGGCGGGCGACGGCCGTGAGGGGTGGCCCGAGCACGCCCCGTACGACCGGGCGTATCTCACCTGCGCGGCGCCGGCCGTCCCCGAGGCGGTCGTCGAGCAGGTCCGACCCGGCGGGCTCGTGCTCGCGCCGGTCGGCCAGCAAACCCAGACACTCGTTCGCGCGCGAAAGCGTGCGGACGGAACGGTCGACCGGGAACAACACGGCGGGGTCCGGTTTGTCCCGCTACAGTGAGCCTGGCCCGGTGAATTCATTACCGACGGCACAAAGACCGGAGTATGGAACCCGCGGTGCTGCGCGACGATATGGTCGACAGCCTGCAACACGAGAGCAAAGGCTGTGTCCGCAGTACGGCGCTGTCGGCTGCGATGCGGTCGGTCCCGCGCGAGGAGTTCGTCCCCGACGGCCGGGAGGCGTACGCCGACCGCCCCTACGAGCGGTTGGGGACGCGCGTGCTCGCCCCCAACACGGTCGGACGGCTGCTGGAGGCACTCGACCCTGGGGCCGACGACTCCGTGCTGGTCGTGGGGGCTGGTGTCGGGTACACCGCGGCCGTTCTCGCGGAGGTGGCCGACCCTCGAACTGTTCAGGCGGTCGACATTACCCGTCGGCTGGTCTACGAGGCCCGCGAGAACCTCGCCAACGCCGGCTACGGCGCCGTACTGGTCGACTGTTGTGACGGCGCCGAGGGGCTCCCGGAGTACGCGCCCTACGACCGGATTCTGCTGGAGGCGGCGGCCGTCCGGCCGCCACGCGCCCTGCTGGACCAGTTGGCACCTGATGGTCGGCTGG
>JBLGCN010000324.1:0-3026 GCA_047617405.1 Natronomonas sp. | reverse complement strand
GTGCCGAGCCCCCGTTTGACCTTGCCCGTCGACCGCAGCAACATCCCGATCCGCTCGGCGGCCTCCCGGGCCTGCTCGGGTGTGCGGATGTCCGGGTCGGTGCCGATCTCGACGAGCGGGACCCCCAGCCGGTCGAGACTGTAGCGCACCCCGGTGTCGGTCTCCGCGATGCGCTGGGCGCTCTCCTCCTCGAGCATGATATCCTCGACGCCGACCGGCCCCTCGTCGGTCTCGATAGCACCGCCGGCCGCGACGAGCATCGACCGCTGGAAGCCGGTGGTGTTCGACCCGTCGACGACGATCTTCCGCATGACGTGGGCCTGGTCGACCGGGTCCATATCTAACAGGGCGGCGATCTCGAGGGTGGTCTCCATCGCCTCCCGGTCGACACGCCCGGGGGGCTCGTCGTCCTCCTCGACCAGGCAGGTTGAGTCGTAGGCGAGATAGTCGAACTCCCGCTCGACGCGGCTCTCCTCCAAGGCGGCGGCGTCGACCTCGCCGAGTTCGGACTTTGTCGGGTGGAGATACCGGGTGAAGCTCCGCGTCGACGCCTCGGGCTCGCGGCGGTCGGTCGGACACGCACAGAACAGCTTGGTCTCGGTGTCGAGTTGCTGGTGGATCTCCAGGCCGGCTACCAGCCCCAGCTCCTCGTAGTCGTACTCGCCGGTGCTCATTGTTCGCCACCAGACGCCGCGGGGGCAAAAAACGCACTATCGGGGTCCTGGCTTGCGGCGGGCACGGTAGCTGTCGGCTCAGACCACGCCGGTGACGGTGGCAGCCTCCCGGGCCGCCGCCTCGTTCATCCCGTTGCCGAGGATGGTGTACCGGTCGCGGATCTCGTGGGCGGTCGTCAGCGCCTCGATAACCGTCGACTCGCCGATACCGAGGCCCTCGGCGGTCGTGGGGGCACCGATCGCCGTCAGCGCGCGGCGGACGTCCTGCCAGTCACCGTTTTCGCCGGTGTGAAGATACTCGGTCATCATCGCGCCCACACCGACCTGGTGGCCGTGCAAGGCCGCGTCCGGTTCGAGCCGGTCCAGCCGGTGTGAAAAGAGGTGTTCGGCGCCACTGGCCGGCCGGGAGGAGCCCGCGATAGACATCGCAACCCCCGAGGAGACCAGCGCCTTCACGACGACCCACGCGGACTCCTCCAGGCCCTCCTTTATCGAGTCGGCGTTCTGGACGAGCATCTCGGCGGTCATCCGCGAGAGGGCGCCGGCGTACTCGGAGTACTCGGCGTTCTGGAGCCGGTGGGCCAGCTCCCAGTCACGGACCGCGGTGTAGTTCGAGATGATGTCGGCACACCCGGCGGTTGTCAGCCGCCAGGGGGCCTCCGCGAGGACCGCCGTATCCGCGATAACGGCCAGGGGTGGCTCGGCGGCGACACTGTGACGGGTATCGCGCTCGGGCACCGACCCCCGGCCGGAGACGATACCGTCGTGGCTGGCCGCGGTCGGGACCGACACAAAGCCGATATCGCGGTCCTCGGCGGCCATCTTCGCGATGTCGATAGCCTTGCCACCCCCGACGCCGACGAGATAGCCGGCACCGGTCTCCTGGGCGGCCTCGATCACCCGCTCGACGGCCGCGAAGCTGGCCTCACCGACCTCGACGAGTGCGGGGTCGGTGTCGGCGCCGGCCAGCAGGTCACGGACCCGCTCGCCGGCAACCGCCCGTGGGGTCGGGCTCGTGACCACGAGCGGCCGCCCCGACAGGTGCAGGTCCGTGATGACGTCGCCGGTCTGCTCGAGCACGCCGTGACCGACGACGACGTTGCGTGGCAGCCGGATCCACGTCGACTTGTCGAACATACCGTGTCGGTCTACACGCTGACTCATACAGTTTGTCCTTGGGACAGGTGCAGTCCCCCGGTGGAGGCTGGCCCCCTCAGCCTGCGGGTAACCTCCGGGCGGCCGTGTGCCGTCTCTGTTTACCGGCCACGTGCCGGTGTGTCCTGGCCGGAGGTCGTCGCCGGACAACCCACAGGGCGCGGGGCACGGTGAAGCGCCCGTCACCCCTGTTCGTGTGTCGCGGCCACATATATCAAACGTTTTTGCCGGCGGGTGAGTGGTGCCGGTAATGAACCTCTGGTCCGACCCGACGCGCCGGCGGTGGGTCGTCTGGGCTGCCCTCGCGCTCGGCTTCCTGCTCGTGAACGTCCACCGCCTCTCCTCGGCGGTGCTCTCGGAGGACCTGATGCGTGCCTTCGACGCCACGGGCTCGCAACTCGGGACACTCCACTCCTCGTTTTTCTACATCTACGCGCCCATGCAGGTGGTCGCGGGCGTGCTCTCGGACCGGCTGGGTATCCGGACGACCGCGACTGTCGGCGTCCTCGTCATGAGCGCCGGCGGGGTGACGTTCGGACTCGCGGAGGTCTACCCCGTTGCCTTTCTCGCGCGGCTGTGTATCGGGCTCGGGGCCAGCGTCATCTTCATCGCCACCCTCCGGTTCTGTGCAAACTGGTATCGCCCCGACGAGTTCGCCACGATGAACGGCCTCACCATCGCCATCGCCGGGCTGGGCGGGATCCTCGCGACCACGCCACTCTCCGTGTTCCAGCAGACCGTTGGCCTCCGAACAACCTTCCTCGCGCTCGGGGCCGCCGGCTTCGTCATCGCGGCCGTCGTCTGGCTGCTCGCCCGTGACAGACCGGCCGACGCCGGTCTCCAGCCCGTCGAGAACGTCCCCTCCGCGCCGACGCTGAGCCTCCAGGAGGTCGCAACAAACGCCCGGACCGTCCTCGGTGGCCGGGACACCTGGCTCGCCGGTGTTGCCCTGTTCTGTTCGACCGGGCTCAACCTCACCGTCCTCGGACTCTGGGGGGTGCCCTACGTCGCGCAGGTGTACGACCAGTCGATTACGACCGCCTCCACCACCGTCCTCCTGGGGAGTGTGGGGCTGTTGCTCGGCCCGCCGGTCATCGGCCGGGTCTCGGACTATCTCGGGGTGCGCACGCGCCTGATGGTCGGGGGTGCGGTGCTGTACACAGGTGCCTTTGCCCTGCTCGCACTGTCGGGCAAGCC
>JBLGCN010000323.1:0-3053 GCA_047617405.1 Natronomonas sp. | reverse complement strand
GAGGGTGGTCACGGACTGTGCCGACTCGAAGGCGTCGTAGGTCTCGCGGTCAGCGTCCGGAACCTCCCTGCCGCCGTCGGTTGGCGGCCGGTAGGTGCTCTCGTGGATGCTCGCGTTGAACGTGGTGTTGCTGAACCTGACAGTGGCTGTCCCGTTCTCGCCGGTCGCCTCCGCCTTCAACACTGTGTACTCCTCGCGGTCGACCCAGAGCCGGCCCTCGGTGTCGATACTCTCGTTCGTTGAGACGACCCGGAGGACGTGTGCTGTCTCGCCGCCGACCGTCTCCGTACCGACCGTCGTGGCGGTGACGTTGTCGCCGTAGCGCTCCCGGAACTCCTCGTAACTACCGTGTTCGGCCTCGTACTCCGTGCGGCGCTGTTCGAGTGTCTCCGCGTCCGAGACGCGGGCTATCCCGGTCGCCGGGTCGTACACCCAGGCGTGGGAGCCGTTCGTCCCCGCGACAACCGTGCTGCCGTTGGCGTTGACGGTCACCCGGCTGTTGTTCCCCTCGGCGACGGCATACTCGACGGTCGCGGCGTACCGGTCGGTACCGTTCGTCGCGAGCACCTCGGCGGTCCCGACGACCGTCTCGGCGTCGTCGTAGCGCTGCTCGACGCTCTCCAGGATCGCGTCGCCGGAGAGGTCTTCCTCGGCGACCCCGAACAGGCTCGCGCCGACGACCCCGGTCGCCGCCACCAGCAGGGCCGCGAGCACGAGCGGAAAGTACCGGCCAACCGACCCCCGAATATCTCTCATTAATTCACTATACGGCGGCAGGAATATAGGCCCTTTGTCGGCGCCGGCGGCGGGCGGTGAATGCGGCCCGTCGGGGCGTGACAGCGCCCCCGGTATACAGGTATATCAGCCCGCGACACCTACCACAGGCGTGGCACAGAGGGCACACACACCAGAGCCGGTCGTCGCGCTGAACGGCGTGTCGAAGACCTACGAACTCGGCGGCGAGACCGTCGAGGCGCTTGCCGATGTCTCGCTGTCACTCCCCGAGGGGTCGTACACCGCGGTCATGGGCCCCAGCGGCTCGGGCAAATCCACGCTGTTGAATCTCGTCGGCGGACTCGATACCCCGGGTGAAGGGTCGGTGACCGTCGGCGGGCGCGAACTCGGCGCGCTCTCGGAGCGCGAGCGCGCCGCCGTCCGGGGTGGTGAGGTCGGCTTTGTCTTCCAGACATTCAACCTCATGCCCCGGCTGACCGCCGTGGAGAACGTTGCCCTCCCGCTGGTCTTCCAGGGGTGGGACCGCGGCAAACGCCAGGCTCGTGCCGAGGAACTGTTGGCCGACGTGGGGCTGGGCGACCGGCTGAACCACCAGCCGACCGAACTCAGCGGTGGCCAGCGCCAGCGGGTCGCCATCGCCCGTGCGCTCGCACCCGACCCCGCCGTCCTGCTCGCCGACGAGCCCACGGGCAACGTCGATACCGACACCGGCGCGCAGGTGATGGGGTTGCTCGACGACCTCCACGCCGCGGGCAATACGGTGTTGCTGGTTACCCACGAGCGCCGTATCGCCGAGCACGCCGGCCGGGTCGTCCACGTCCGGGACGGCGTCATCGAGCGCATCGAGGACCTCGGCGACCGGGACGGGGAGGCCTGAGATGGAGTTTCGGGAGACGCTCAGCATCGCGGTCCGGTCACTCCGCTCACACAGACTCCGGTCGGTACTGACCGTCCTCGGGGTCGTGGTCGGCATCGCGGCGGTCGTCACCTTCGTGACCGTCGGCGCCAGCCTGAAGGCCGATATCGTCGGCGAGGTCGAGGACTCGAGTGCCAACAATATCTACCTGCTCTCGACGCCGGCCGAGGACGGCGGCCCACCCGATGCACCCCGGCCCGTCTTTACCGAGCACGACGTCTCCCAGCTCCGGGCGGTCGACGGTGCGGTCCGGGTCGTTCCACAGGGGAGTCTCCCGGTGAGCGCTCTGAGCTACCGCAACGACACGGTCGGACGCCAGCAGGTGACGGCAACCACGGCGGCGGCCTTCGAGGGGGCGACCTTCCTCGCAGGCCGCCCCTTCGAGTCCGGGGCCAGGGAGATTATTGTCAACAGACAGGCACAGACTGTCTTCGACCGGAACCTCTCGGTCGGCGAGGAGTTGCGGGTAACTCGCCGGAGCGGCGACACGACCAACGTGACCGTCGTCGGCGTCGTCAACAGCACGGGGACCGAACTCCCCTTCCAGTCGTTCGTCTCGCAGGCCCGGTTCTACTTCCCGACAGCGCCGTTCTACGAGACGGTCGTTGAGAGCCCCACGCTGGGTGTGAACCAGCGGGCCTACATCCAGGTGACCGTCGTCGCCGACCCGGGCGGGCTGTCCGCCACACAGGCTGCGGTCCGTGAGTATCTGTCCGACGCCGACGCGACCGCACTCCAGCCCGCGGGTTACGAGCTCTCGGCACAGACCAGCGGCGACATCGCCGACAGCCTCGAAGACCTCGTGGGCCGGCTGACACGCTTTGTGACCGGGCTGGCGGTGCTCTCACTGCTGGTGGGGGCGATCGGTATCGCCAACATCATGCTAGTCAGTGTCACCG
Organism: Natronomonas sp.; assembly: GCA_047617405.1. Lineage (GTDB taxonomy): Archaea > Halobacteriota > Halobacteria > Halobacteriales > Haloarculaceae > Salinirussus. The sequence goes on along the minus strand of JBLGCN010000323.1, from coordinate 503 downwards.
AGCGCACCCGGGAGATCGGGATCATGAAGGCCGTCGGCGGGCGCAACCGTGACGTGCTCGTGCTCTTTCTGACCGAGGCGACACTGCTGGGTGCGCTGGGCGCGCTCGTTGCTGTCCCGGTCGGACTCGCGGGCGCGCTGCTCGCCACCGAGTACGCCGACATCGGGTTGACTGTCCCCCTGGGCTGGGTTGGGCTCGCAATCGCCGTCGGGCTGGTCGTCGGCGCGCTCGCCGGGCTCTATCCCGCCTGGCGGGCTGCACGGGTCGACCCTATCGACGCACTCAGGCGGGAGTAGACCGGACAGAGGCCGCCAACCCACGACAGGACGCCCGTGTTGAGCCCCCGCAGACGGGGACCGGCAGTCGGCGAGCAGTCCCGAGTGGTCCGGACTCGGGTTGCACACTCGCCTGTCACCGGACTGTGACCCCCCCGGCGTAGGCTTCAATCGGCTCCAGGCCCTGTACACAGTATGGTTCTCTCCGAGCCCGACCGCGAGAAGGTC
>JBLGCN010000322.1:0-3059 GCA_047617405.1 Natronomonas sp. | reverse complement strand
TGTATCCCCTGTCCGGAAGCGCCTTGTCGCCGAGTGTCACACCCGACTCCGTGACCGTTCCCACCCTCGTCAGTGAGGTCGACAGCGCCTCACGGGCAGCCGCCACCTCGGCTGTCGGCAGGGTGCAGACGAGTTCGAAGTCCTCCCCGAAGAACGCGCCGAGTTCCAGGCGTTCCTCGCCGTCCGTTGTGACCTCCTCGACGACACCGTCGACCGGCAGCGGCGTCTCGATGTCGAACCCACAGCCGCTGGCCTCGGCGAGCTGGTGTAGCGACCGGGCCAGTCCGTCACTCGAGTCCATCATCGCTGTCGCGCGCGTGGCGAGGGCCTGCCCGGCCGCGACGCGTGGCTCAAACCGAAAGAGGTCGTTCGCCCGCTCGACCTCGCCGTCCTCGAACAGTGTGAGGGCGGCGCCGCTGCGGCCGAGTGTTCCCGTCACACAGACCGCCTCGCCGGGGCTGGCACCGGAGCGGCGAACCGGGTCCGGAGCCCGCCCGAGCGCGGTCGTGGCAACGGTAAACTCGTCGTGGCCGTCGAGGTCACCGCCGACGTACGCCCCGCCGGTCAGCTCGCAGACCTCGCGTGCACCTGCGACGAAGGCCGCAATCTCCGTCCAGTCGAACGCCGGCGCGCCGTAGACGGCAACGGCGGCGACCGCCTCGGCACCCATCGCCGCCAGGTCCGACAGCGACGCGCCGACCGCCCGCCAGCCCGCCGTATAGCGGGTTGTCCCCGCAGGGAAGTCGGTGCGGTCGTGTAACATGTCGGTCGTCAGCGCGAGCCCGTCCACGACGGCGGCGTCGTCGCCGGCCTCGGGGAGGGTACCCGCAAGCCGGCCGAGCGCGGCCCGTTCGTCCATGTGGGCCGGTTCGCCCGCCGGGCTCATAGACGCGTCGCACGCGGCCACACCGCTGTAACCCGGCCAGCCGTGGCCATCCGGAGGCTTGAAGCCCGGCCCGTCCAACGACCGGTGTATGGACGGCGACCGCCTCAAGACAGCTGCCGGGTTCGTCACGGCGGTCGCGCTGCTCGCGGTCGTTATCTGGTATATCGGCTTCGACGAGGTGGTCGCGGCGCTGTTAGGTGGCGACCCCCGACTCGTCGCCCTGACCGTCCCCGTCGCCGTCGTCTGGCTCTCGGCGTGGGGCCTGTCGCTGTACACCGTTCTTCGGACGCTCGGCGCCCCGATACGCCCACACAGGGCGGTGTTTGTGTTCACCGCCGCGGTGTTCTCGAACAATATCACACCGTTCGGACAGGCGGGCGGGGAGCCGGTGAGCGCGATGTTCATCTCCTCGGCCTCGGACAGCGAGTACGAGACCGGGCTGGCAGCCATCGCCAGCGTCGACACCCTCCACTTCGTTCCGTCGCTTGCGGTTGCCAGCGTCGGGCTGGGCTACGCCGCGGTCACGGCAGCCGAGTTCACCCAGAACCTGGCCTTTGCGGTGGTGGCGGCGGCGGCGCTCGCGGCGGTCATCCCGACGGTCGGCTACCTGGTCTGGCGCTACCGCGACCGGCTCAAACGCGTGGTTGTCGACCGGCTTGGCCCCGGGATCCAGTTTCTGGGCCGGGTCGTCCCAATCGCCTCGTCACCCTCGTTGGAGGTCATCGAGAAACGTGTCGAGGGGTTCTTCTCCTCGGTCGGCCACGTCGCCTCGAACCGACGGGCACTCGTGGCCGCGATGTCGCTATCGGCGCTTGGCTGGGTGTGTCTGTCCGTCTCGCTGTGGCTCTCACTCGCCGCCCTCGGCCACGTCATCCCTTTTCTGTCGATCCTCTTTGTGGTCCCCATCGGGAGTGTCGCGGGTGTGACCCCATTTCCCGGCGGGCTCGGGGGGATCGAGGCTGCCTTTGTCACCCTGCTGTTGCCCCTGGGTGTTCCCGCCGAGGTCGCGACCGCTGCGGTACTCATCCACCGTGGGGCGACCTACTGGCTCCCGACGGCCTTCGGTGGCGGCGCGGCGTTCGTCCTCAGCGCCCGGGCCCGTCGCGCCCGGCAGTAAACGACGTTCTTAAATGACGGCGCCCGGAAAAAATCGTATGACGACGCTCTATGATGTCCCCGCAACGGACCTCATCGAGGCGGTCACCGACCGCCTCGCCGACGAGGACGAGATCCAGGAACCCGAGTGGCTACAGTTTGTCACGACCGGTGTGGACCGCGAACTCCCGCCCGAGCAGGAGGACTTCTGGACCCGCCGTGCCGCCAGTCTGCTCCGGAAGGTTGCCGTCGACGGGCCTGTCGGCGTCGGCAGCCTCCGAACCGAGTACGGCTCCGCAAAGCAGGGCTCGAACCGCTACCAGGTCCGCCCGCGCCAGCAGTCCAAGTCCTCCGGGAATATCATCCGGACCGCCCTCCAGCAGTTGGAGGCGGCCGGCTACGTCGCGACCGCCGAGGGCGAAGGCCGGACGGTCACGCCCGAGGGACAGGGCTTTCTCGACGACACCGCCGCCGGCGTGCTTGAGGACCTCGACGACCCCGCGCTTGAGCGGTACGCCTGATACCCCTTCTCCGGTCTCCCACAGGCGAACCGCGTAACTACCCCCGCAATTACACCTCCCGCCGCAAACGGCCCGTGTCTTGCGCGTGGGACAGCTACGACGCCACGATACTGCCTGATAAGAGGGACACAGCCTGTCCCCGTGCCCGCCGTGTCGACTCGCCGTGGGGTGGTGCGTGCCACCCCTCCAACCCGCAAGCCAGCCCCGGCGGCCGAAGCGCCGAAGCACGGACGCGAGTGACCCCCTGAACAACTCCGCGAGCCCCCGGCCCCTCCGTAATGGTTTTGCGGGTGAGCCGACAAGCAGTACGTATGAGTGGCGACCCAAGCGACGAGGAACTCCAGCGACTCCGGGAGGAGAAGATGGAACAGCTCAAGGACCAGCAGGGTAGCGGCCAGGACGAGGAGGCGATGGAACAACAGCGCCAGCAGGCCGAGGCCCAGCGAAAGGCGGTCCTCCGGCAGAACCTGACTGACGGCGCGCGAAAGCGGCTCAACACGGTCAAAATGTCGAAGCCAGATGTCGGCGAGCAGGTCGAACAGCAGATCGTCGCGCTG
>JBLGCN010000321.1:0-3063 GCA_047617405.1 Natronomonas sp. | reverse complement strand
GTCGACCCCGGTGAGGTCGACCGCGGCTTCGAGCGTCTCGAGGAGGCACTGGTCCAGACCGGGCTCGACCGCTGGAGTTGAGCGTTCACCCGGTCACGGAGCCGGTCGAGTCGGGAGCCCGTCGGCCGCCGACGAGTCTCTTCGGGCGGTCGGCGTCGTATCGGAGGGTTTTACGCGGCGGCGGGCGAGCGCTCACGCATGGACGAGGACAACGACGAGTACCGGACCGAGCGGGACAGCCTCGGCGAGATGCAGGTGCCGGCGGCGGCCTACTGGGGGGCCCAGACCCAGCGCGCACTGGGGAATTTCCCTGTCAGCGACGTCACCTTCGGCCGGCGGTTCGTCCGCGCGCTCGGTGTCGTCAAGCGCGGCGCCGCACAGGCAAACCGGGACCTGGGGCTGCTCGAGGAGGAGACGGCCGGACACATTATCGCGGCCGCCGAGGAGGTTATCGCCGGTGACCACGACGACCAGTTCCCTGTCGACGTCTTCCAGACCGGGTCGGGAACCTCCTCGAATATGAACGCAAACGAGGTGGTCGCCAACCGTGCGACTGAACTCGCCGGCGGCGAGGTCGGCTCCCGGACGATTCACCCAAACGACCACGTCAATTACGGCCAGTCGAGCAACGACGTGGTCCCGACGGCCATGCACGTCGCGAGCGCCGAGGCCGTCGAGAGGGACCTCCGGCCGGCGCTGGAGACACTGCGCGACGCCCTCGCCGAGAAGGAGACCGAGTTCGACGACGTGGTCAAGACAGGCCGCACCCACCTCCAGGACGCCACCCCGGTCCGGCTGGGCCAGGAGTTCTCCGGCTACCGTACACAGGTCGAGAAGGGCCTCGAACGCCTCGATGCCGTGCGCCCACGCCTCCAGGAACTCGCGCTCGGGGGGACCGCCGTCGGCACGGGGCTGAACACCCACCCCGACTTTCCCGAACTCGCCGTGGAGTACATCAGCGAGGAGACTGGTATCGACTTTCGTGAGGCCGACAACCACTTCGAGGCACAGGCCGCCCACGACGCGATGAGCGAGGCACACGGCGCGCTTCGGACCGTTGCCGGGAGTCTCAACAAGATAGCAAACGACCTCCGGCTACTGGTCTCCGGCCCGCGAAACGGCTTTGGCGAGGTCGAACAGCCCGAGAACCAGCCCGGCTCCTCGATCATGCCCGGCAAGATCAACCCCGTGGTCGCCGAGGCGGTCAACCAGGTCCACAAGCAGGTGGTCGGTAACGACGCCGCGGTCTCCGCCGGCGCCGCCGAGGGCCAGGTCGACCTGAACCTCTACAAGCCGGTGATCGCCCACAACTTCCTGCAGTCCGCCAGACTGCTCGCGAACGGCAGCACGGTGTTCGCCGAGCGGTTCGTCGCCAAACTCGAGGCCAACCGCGAACACTGCGCCGAGCGCGTCGAGCAGTCGATGGCACTCGCCACCGCGCTCAACCCCGCTATCGGCTACGACAAGGCCTCGAAGGTGGCGAAACAGGCCATGGCCGAGGGCAAGACGGTAGAGGAGGTCGTCGTCGAGGAAGGCTACCTCACCGAGGACGAGGCGGAGACGGTGCTTGACCCGGTCAGGATGACCGAGCGCGCGATCCTCGGCGACGAGTGAGCGGCGCGGGCGGTCGTCGGTGTTATCGCCCCGGGGGCGACCGGTCTACCGGCGGCACCCGGCCCGGCTCAGACGTGTTCGTCGAGAAAGTCGACGATACGGGTGTAGGCTTCGACCTGATTGTCGAGTTTGGCGATCCCGTGGCCCTCGTCCTCGAAGACCAGCTTCTCGACGGGGACGCCCTGCTCGGCGACCTCCTCGGCGACCTGCTCGGCCTCGCCGACCGGCACCCGCGGGTCGTTGGCCCCGTGGAGCACGAAGAGGGGTGCCGCGACCTGCTCGACGCTGTTGATCGGGCTGATCCGTTCGAGGAGGTCGCGGTCCTCGGCCAGCGAGCCGTACTCGGCCTCCCGGAGTTCCCGGCGCCAGGCCCCCGTGTTCTCGAGGAAGGTAACGAAGTTGGCGATACCGACCGCGTCGATGCCGGCGGCCCACCGGTCGGGGTACTCGGTCATCGCCGCCAGTACCATGAATCCGCCGTAGGAGCCGCCCTTTGCGACCACCCGGTCGGCGTCGAGCTCCGGCCGGGTGGCGAGCCAGTCGACAGCCGCACCGATATCCCGGACGGCGTCCATCCGCTTTTCGACGTCGTCGAGGTGTGTGTAGGCCTTCCCGTAGCCCGTCGAGCCACGGACGTTTGGCTCGAAGACGGCGTACCCTCGTGAGAGGAAGTACTGGGTGAGGCCGGTAAATGAAGGGCGACGCTGGCTCTCGGGGCCGCCGTGGATGTCGACGATGACCGGTGCGTCGCCGGGTTCGCCGCGGCTGACCCCCGTCGGCACCGAGTAGAACGCGGGGACCGGCCGGCCGTCGAAGGTCTCGTAGCGGACCAGGTCGGGTTCGACGAAGCTCTCCCTGGGGATCCCCGCGGTGCCTGCGTGGGTCCACCGGCGCGCGGTCGCCCCCTCACCCTCACGGAGCGGGGTAACAGGGATAATAAAGACGTTCGTGTTGAGCCCACGACCCGACGCCGAGAGCGCGAGCCGGTCGCCCGCGGGGCCGAAACTCACCCCGCCGGCGACGTCCCCCGGCAGGTCCGGCATGGGGTATTCGGTGAGGGTGGTGCCGTCGACAGCCGCGAGGGTCAGTTCGGTGTAGCCGTCGACGTTCCGGGAGTAGACCAGCAGGCCGTGCTCGTCGTCGACGGTCACGCCGTCGATGTTCCACTGCCCGTCGTCGCGGACCGGCTCCACCTCGCCGGTTGTGGGGTCCAGCCGGGCGAGAAACAGCGTGTCGCTACCCTCGTCGGTGACGGTGTAGAGCCCGCCGTCGGGGCCCCACTCGACGCTGCCGTACCGTACCTCCCCCTCGTGGGGCGTCAGGTGGGTCCGCTCGCCGGCCTCGAGGTCGAGGACGTAGACGTCCTGGTCGAAACTGGAGTAGGCCTCGGTGAGCACCAGCCGGTCGTCCGCGGGCGCCCAGCCGCCGACGGGGAGCCCGCCGGCACCC
>JBLGCN010000320.1:0-3073 GCA_047617405.1 Natronomonas sp. | reverse complement strand
GCGCGAACGGGTCCACGGCCGCTTTCGCCGGGCGCTTCACCGCGCCGCCGACTGAGCCCCGGATACAAACACGTTCGGGCCCGCAGACTGCCCCGATGCACCCGGCCTGCTCGGTCCGTCGTTCAGGTCCCCCCGGCTACGGTGGCCCTGATACCGACCCCGACCCCCGTTGAGGACGGCCGCCGTGTTCACACGCCGCCTGCCTCAGACACTGTGAGGGCTCGCCCGTGCCCCAGACAGGGCGTACAGTCTGTACGAACCCGCTGGCGCGGGCCACGGCAGGCCGACACGGACCGCTGTATCCGGGCTCCGGTCACCGGGTCCCCGGTATCGGCGTTTCAGGCGGCCGGGGCAACTGACCGAGATAATAACGGTCATGTGCGGTCACCGGCATGTTCAGTCCATGGTTAACCGGGCCTGGCAACGACGTGCGTTCGGATATCTGCTAGTTCTGTTTGCGGCGATTGTGGTGACCGCGGGCGGCTATCAGATTGGCATGCGGGTCTACGAGGGACGACCGCGGACGTACCTCGATTCGCTGCAGTTCGCCGTCGAGATGTTCACCACCACCGGTTTTGGCGGGGATGCACCGTGGAATAGCGCGGAGATGCAGGCGTACATTACCGTCGCCGACCTCGTCGGGATGGCGTTACTCGTCGGCGCGCTGCCGGTGTTCGTCGGGCCGATTGTCGAGAACACGCTGTCCACGACGACCCCCTCGAAGCTGGAGACGGACCTCACCGACCACGTCGTGATCTGCTCTGACACGACACGCGCGGACGCGCTCATCGGGGAACTCAAGACCAACGATGTCCCCTACGTCATCGTCGAGCCCGACCTCCAACGGGCCGAGGAACTGTACGAGGCCGGAGAGCCTGTCATCCGGGCGGACCCCGAATCGGCGGAGGGGCTGGACGCTGCCCGCCTGTCCTCGGCCCGTGCCCTGTTTGCCGACCAGTCCGACAAGGTCGATGCGAGTATCGTCCTGACCGCGAAGGAGGTCACCGACGACGTGCCCGTTATCAGCGTCGTCGAGAGCCCGGAGGCAAAGCGGTATCACCGGCTGGCCGGGGCCGATGCCGTCCTCTCGCCCCGACAGCTGTTGGGCAACAGCCTCGCGGCGAAGGTGACCGCGGCCGGGCGGACGGGGATGGTCGACGCGGTGGAGATCGGGGACAGCCTGCAGCTCGCGGAGGTTTCGATCCGCCGTGGCAGCCGTTTCGCGGGGGCGACACTGGCTGAGAGCGGTATCGGGGAACAGTCGGGGGCCAATGTCATCGGGATATGGGCCCGTGGCGAGTTTATCGCCGCACCGCCGCCCGACGCGGAGCTGATCGACGGGAGTATCCTGCTCGTCTCCGGCCGCACCGACCAGTTGGAACGGCTCGCCGAGATGACACAGGCATCGGTTCGCGGCTTCGCGGCCGGCCAGACGATTGTCATCGGGTACGGCCAGGTCGGCAAAGCCGTCTCCGCCGAACTCGAGGAGGTCGGTGTCCCCCACGAGATTATCGACCAGAACGACGCCGACGGTGTCGACGTGGTCGGCGACGCGACCGACCCGGAAACCCTCCTCGACGCCGGTGTCGAGGGGGCCGATACCGTTATTCTCGCGCTGCCGGACGACACCACGACCGAGTTCGTCACGCTCGTCGTCCGTGACATGGCACCCGACACCCAGATCCTCGCCAGGGTCGAACAGCAGGCCGACGTCTCGAAGACGTACCGCGCCGGGGCCGACTACGTCCTGTCGCTGGCGAGGGTAACCGGCCGGATGTCGGCCTCGCGGCTGCTGGAAAACCGCGACGTGGTGTCGCCGGAGCAGCAGGTCAACGTCCTTCGGAAACAGGCGGGGGGGCTCGCGGGCACGACTATCGGCGGGGCAAACATCCGGGACCGAACCAACTGTACGGTGATAGCGATCGACCGGGACGGGGATACTGTCAGCGACATCGGACCGAACACACCGATCCAGCCCGGGGACACCCTCGTCATCATCGGCACCGACGAGGCGATCAACCGCTTCGAACAGGAGTTTCAGTCCACCGCCGAGTGACAGAGCGAGCAGACTGACAGGGGGTGGCACAGACCGAGGAACCCCCACCCCCTCGACCGCCGCTGTTATCTCCGCCCAGCCAGTTTAACATCTATGGTCAGCGGCGCCATCGTCGACCTGGACGGCACTGTCTACCGCGGCGACGACCTCGTTCCCGGCGCGGCCGCGGGGGTCGACGCCCTCCGCGAGCACGGCTGTCGGCTGTGTTTCTTTTCGAACAACCCCACGAAGGACGGGGCGACCTACGTCGAGCGCCTGCGGGAGCTGGGCGTCGACGCCCGCGAGGGCGAGGCCTGCTCGGCCGGCGTCGCCACGGCCAACTACCTCGCCGACCACCACGCCGAGGAGCCTGTCCTGCTGGTCGGCGACGAGGGGCTGGCCGAGCAACTCCGGGCCGCTGACATCCGGCTGACCGACGACCCAGCCGAGGCGAGTGTGCTGCTCGGCTCCTGGACGAACGACTTCGACTACTACGATATGATGGACGCGATGGACGCCGTCGAGGACGACACCGTCTTCCTGGGCTCGGACCCCGACCGCGCCATCCCCTACGACGACGGCCGGCTCGTCCCCGGGTCGGGCGCCATCGTGGGGGCGCTCGCCCGGACGGTCGGCCGCGAACCGGACCGGATCCTTGGCAAACCCTCCGACGTCGCACGGGACCTGGCACTCGACCGGCTCGACGTTCCCGCCGAGGACTGTCTGGTCGTCGGTGACCGCCTCGATACGGACCTGCTACTGGGTGAGCGCGCCGGCATGACGACTGTGCTGGTACTCTCTGGGGTCACCGACCGCACGGATATCGCCGACAGCGAGGTTGACCCCGACTACGTGTTGGAGACTATGGGCGAGATGGCGCAGATACTGTAATATAGGCCGACAGCCCTCCGGAGCCGCCGTGTGGCCACCGCGGCCCGCGACCGCCGCCGGCCAGCCCGTCGACGGCGGGCATGGGAGACCCGCACCGACGACCGCTACCGTTCGGTGACGAGAAACTCCTGGTCGGGCGCCATCCGG
>JBLGCN010000319.1:0-3084 GCA_047617405.1 Natronomonas sp. | reverse complement strand
GAAACAGCTCCTGGGTGACGTCGTAGGCGGTCATCGGCCCTTCGGCGGCGAGGATGTCCGCGACCCGCTCCTCGCGCTCGCGGTGATGCTCGAGGATCTCCGTGACCCGGCCGTCGATGTCGGTGACAGGGTCGCCGTGGCCTGGCCGGGCGACCGGGGCGTCGACCCCCTGGATCGTCTCCAGGGCGTCGAGATAGTTGGGGAGGCTCCGGGTCCGCTCGTCGGGGTCGTCGGGGCGTGTGGTGAGAAGGGGGTTCGGGGAGATGTGGCCGAGGAGGTGGTCACCGGTGAAGAGCGCCTCGTCGGCGAGAAAGCAGACCGACCCCGGGGCGTGGCCGGGGGTGTCGGTCACCTCGAGTTCGACACCGGCGTCGATGGTGTCGCCGTCCGCGAGTTCGCGGTCGACGGTCACCGGGTCGCGAAAGTCACGGTAGGTCTCGGGCAGCGAGATGACGGTGTCGCTCAGCCGCTCGGGCAGCCCCATCGAGACGAGAAACGGCTCGAACAGCGCCTGCTCGCGCTCGAACTGGGCGTCGGGGTCGGTCAGCCACCCGACCGCGTCGGTGTGGGCACAGACTTCCGCGCCCGACTCCCTCGCAATACTCGCGGCGTCGCCGAAGTGGTCCATGTGGGGGTGGGTCACCAGCACCCGGTCGACGTCCGCCACCGCGTGGCCCTCCGCCGCGAGCCCCGCCGAGAGCGCCTCTCGCGAGTCCTCGCTGGCTGGCCCCGGGTCAACCAGCGTGAGCCCGTCGCCGTGGAGCACATAGCAGTTCACGCGGCCGACAGCGAACGGGGTTGGCACCCTGACCCGGTAACAGTCATCCATACACAGGGAGGCACTGCCGCGAACAAAAACGTACCTCCCAGCCAGGGAGACGGGGGATGGCCGTCTCACCCGCCACGGAGCCGGTCGAGCGGCCCGTCGTAGGCGACCCACAGCCCAACACCGAGGCCGACGCCGCCCCCACCGCTCACGAGGAGCACGCGGAACACGGTCGCCGCCACCCCGGCCAGCGCGACCCGCGCGGCGAGTGCGAACGCGACGGCAAGCCCGACGGTCGTCAGGGCGGGCAGGGGTGCGAGCCGGACCCGACGGTAGTCGAAGGCGACGACCAGCAGCAGGCCCACAAAGCCGGTAAAGGAGAGCGAGACACCGAGATAGATGGTCGCCGCGAGCGGGGTCGGCGGCGCAACCACCGGGAGACAGGCGACGATAGCGAGCAGAAAGAGCACAACGGTGTCCCGCATGGCGGGGGCCGGCGGGCGGCTCACGACAGGACACCCGGCAGGTCGTTGACCGAGTCGACGACCGTCTCGGCGCCGGCACGCTCGAAGCGCTCGCGGCCTGTCTCGCCGGTGAGCCCGCCGGTGAGCACCCCCACCCCGAGGTAGGTCCGGTCGTCAGCCTCGGCCGCGTTGACCGCCGTCTGGACGTCGTCCAGCGTGTCACCGACAAATGCAATCCGGTCGGCGTCGAACGTCCTGGCAAGCGAGACCAGCGCGTCGGGGTCGGGTTTCGTGCCCGGCCAGTCGTCCATCGTGAAGCGGTGTTCGGCGGGCACATCTAGCCCGGCCCGCCACAGGGCGATGTCGGCCTCGGTGGCCGGTCGGCCGGTGAGCACACCGACGGGCCGGCTGTCGGTCAGCGCCGCCACCGTGTCGGGCGTGACCAACACCGGCTCGTCGGTGATGTAGCCCGGCGCCGCAACCGGGGGGGTGCCACCCTCGAGTTCGCGGTAGCGTTCCGCCCCGAGATACAGCGCCTGGAAGGTCTCCCGCAGGCGGTCACGGTCCCAGGCGCCCAGGACACGCTCGTTGGCGGCGGGCGGGAGCGCCTCGGCAACGACCGAGAGCGCGGCGTCGAGTCCGCCACCCATCGCCTCGATATCCGCGGTGAACCCCGAGAGCTGGTGGTCCATCCCCTCGCGGCGCGCGAGGACGAACAGCGCGGCGGCGTAGGTAAGTTCCCAGTCGTTGTTGAAGCCGCCGGCGTTCTTAAAGGACTGGACGGCCGCCCTCGGAACGGTGTCGTCGTAGACCCGGTCGACCGACTCGACGATGGCACGCCGGTATGAGTCTGCGACGTCGACCAGTACGCCGTCGACGTCCAGAACAACGGCATCGACGTTCATGCTGCCACCGGATGACCGCCTCCCTGAAGCCGGTTCCGGCTTCTGTCCGGGCCGCCCCGGTCGTGCTCACGCCCCGGGGGACGGGTTCGGGTCGGCGACAAAGACGGTGCCGTCGTCGGCGGTCACCCGCCGGGCGTCGACGAGTGTGGGGTCGCCGCCGAGCGTGGTAAGGAGGAGTCGGGCGCCGGCGGCCCGGGCGGCGTCACGGGCGGGGCGCTGGAGTTCGGGCGGGCAGTGACGGAAATAAACGGCGTCGGCGTCACGGTAGACCCCAGGGTCCGGGTCAGTGATATCGTCGCGGACAAACCGGACACCAGTCGGGGTCGGACGGTCACGGATATCGGTGGCCGTCACGTCGACACCCTGGCCGGCGAGAGCGGCGGCGACGCCCGGGCGGTTGCCAACCCCAATCTCGACGACGCGGTCGCAGTCGGACAGGCGCGAGACGAGTGTGTGGCGTCTATCCGCGAGCACACGAGATTTTTATACTGTTCGCACACATATGCGTTCGTATGCACGTCGACATTGTGCCGGTGGGTGACGTCGACGCTGTCGTCAAGCGGGAGGCTTCTGCCGGCCTGCGGACTGTCTACGACTGTAAGGTGACGGTCCACGACTCGCAGCCAATCCCGACCGGGTCCTACGACTCCGGGCGTGACCAGCACCGCGCCGAGGAGTTCATCGACCTGGCAAAACGTATCGGGAGCGGCGAGAAAAACATCGCCATCACCCCGAACGACCTCTACTACCACCGGCGCAACTACGTCTTTGGGCTGGCATACCTGGGTGGTAGCGGGAGTGTCATCTCCACCTACCGGCTGAACACCTCCTCGGACGGCGGGTTCTCGAACCGCTCCGCCGACGATATCTTTGCCGACCGCGTCCGCAAGGAGGTCGTCCACGAGGTTGGCCACACCCTCGGACTCGAGCACTGTGACAACAAACGCTG
>JBLGCN010000318.1:0-3084 GCA_047617405.1 Natronomonas sp. | reverse complement strand
ATCCACCGTTGCCGCGTTGCTCCTCATACTAACGGCTATACTCCCGTGAGCGATTTCGACCCCCCGCGGGGTCGAATATGCTCACGAAGTTATAGCCGTCAGTATCACGTCCGTTCGTCGCAAATGCGGGCCGGGAGGGATTTGAACTGCGGTCGCTCCCGTTCGCTCGCTGCACTCGCTCACCTCTCGCTCCCTGGTTCAAATCTCGTCACCCGCTGATGAACGAACGGGCCGGGAGGGATTTGAACCCCCGACCATCTGGTTAAAAGCCAGACGCTCTCCCTCACTGAGCTACCGGCCCTCGCTGGGGAATCGGGTTGTAATCGGCTAAGTCCTTACGGTTGGTCCCGCCCGAACATCCCGGTCAGCTCCTCCCCGGCGAGTTCGCCCGGGGCGCGGTCCTCGAGCGACGCCTGCCGGCGGAGTTCGCAGTACACCCGCGTGGGGAGTTCGACCGTAATCTCGCCGAGGTTGACCCCCTCGCGGGCGAGCGCGCGCTCGATGTCGACCCCCTCGTTGACGCTGCTGGCCACCGACCGGATCTGTCTGACCGTCATATCGTGATCGAGGGCGGCCCACGCGAGGTGGAAGCGAGCCTCGCCGCCGACCCGGGCGAGGTGCTTTGCCGCCGTCGGCGCAATCTGCCCCCGTGCGACGTGTCGCCGGATGGAGTGGGGCAGGTCGTGGACCCTTGACCACTTCCGGATGAAGGATATCGTCACCTCGTCGCCAGCTCGCTCTGCCGCCGCCTTGTACGACCCCGTGCCCCGGACCAGGGCGGCACAGGCGGCGGCCCCCCGGAGCATCAGGACGTTGTCGTCAGCTCCGGCGGTGTTCTCGGCGAACGCGGCAACCGTCTCTGCCGCGCGTTCGAGGCTCTCGGGGTCGTCGGGGTCGAACTCGACGGCACGCTCTGCGTGCTCTCCGGTCACCGACGGGTCGCCCCGGATGACCGGCCGGCCGACTGGGGACTCGCGGTCGGTCGGCGGGGGGGACTCGGGCCCGTCGTCGCTCATCGGAACAGAGTACGGTGGGCAGTGATAAAAGTCTCCCGTCAGCCGTCCGCAAGCTCCTCGAGATGATCTGTCGCCCGCTCACCGTCTTGCGTGGACTCGGACGGCGCTGTCATGCGTGCCCCCTCTCTTGCCTGTGACCTGTCTGTCATCGTCTGCTTTCTGGCGGGGAACACGTCGGGCCTCTGCTTCATACCGACGGCAGAGCACGAGACAGCCTGAGAAGCCATTTTAAATTTTTATCTCCTGTCTCGTGACGTTTTAAAATATCATCTCGATAGCGGACTGGCGTCCCGAGCCGCGGAAAACGAGTCGAAATAGAGCTAGCTGTCGACCTACTATATGGGGGTGCCAGTGTAAGAGGTGCGTGAGGAGACCCACCATGTCGAACGCGTCCCCGTACGAGTCCGATTCGGCTGTCACGTCCTGGCAGCCAGGCGGCGTCGCTGCCCTGCACGACGCCTGCCTCTCCGCAGTCCGCTTCGTCGGCTTCTGGACGGCGGTCCTGTTGCCGTTCGTCCTGGTGACCCTGCTTGCCAGCGGGCTCATCGCCACGCGGCCGTTCGTCGCCGGCGGCCTGCTGGCGGTGAACCTCGCCGGCCTGGTGGTAGGTCGGGATTACAACCGGTAGGCGCGTTCGGTGGGGGGTCTCCTCGTTGCGGCCGTCCACAGCCACCGAATCGCCACCTCGAGTCCACGGGGTTTTCCACCCCGTCCCCTCTCTGCGGTTTCGCACTTGCGGGCTCCCATGGCCCCACCTGCGGGCCGTTCCCCTGCGAACTTTCAAGTACCAATCCGCGACCAGCAGAGCCCATGTCCGACTGCACCCACGTCATCGCGGGCACGTGTACGACGACGTTCGATGGCGACGGCCGCGAGCAGCGCCAGCACGGCGATGTTCTCGTCGTGGTCAAGCCCGACGGCACCACCCTCGTCCACGACGCCGCGGGCTACCAGCCCGTCGCGTGGCTGACCAGACCGGACTCGGTGACCGTCGGCACGGACACCGTGACCGCCGCCGACGGCGACCAGCGCCTCTCGGTCGATGTCCACGAGACGCACACCCGCGGCCGGTACCCGACCAGTGACGCTGGCGTCCCGGTCGGCGAGTGCCCTTGTGGAGGACGGCTCGTCCGCGCCCGCGGGACCGTCACCTGTCCCGGCTGTGGCGACCGCTACGGCCTCCCGTCGGGGGCGACGGTCACAGACGAGCAGTGTGGCGACTGCGGCCTGCCCCGAATCCGGGTCCGACGGGGTGCGACGTTCGTCACCTGTCTCGACCGTGACTGCGAGTCACTCGACGAGCGCGTCCGCGCGGCCTTCGACCGCGAGTGGGGTTGTCCCGACTGCGACGGCGACCTGCGCGTCCTCCGGCGTGGCGGGCTCATCCTCGGCTGCGAGAACTACCCCGACTGCGAGACAGGCTCAACGTTCCCCGAGGGGGTCCACGACGGGGCCTGCGCGTGTGGCCTCCCGGCCTTCGAGACGGCGAGCGGTCGGCGGTGCCTCGATAGGGAGTGTGACCGGGCCGGTCTCGATGTCGGGACGAACGCGTCCGGCTGACGCCCGCGGGGCTGATACTGACGGCTATAACTTCGTGAGTATGACACCGCAGGGGCTTTGAGTCGTCCGCGCGGACGGCGGGGCATGGACGCGACCTACGACGGCGACGTCGTGCGCGCGGGCCGGAGCGCGCGCGAACAGTTCCACGACGCCCGGGGGTACGGCCGCCCCGTCGACGGCGACGTCCACCTCGACCCCGTCGAGGCCGCCCACCTCCTCTTTCGTGGCGATCTCGACACTGTCGTCGACGACCGCCCCGATGTGGCGGGAGAGCGGCTCGGCTTCCGGGCCTTCCTCACGTCGGCCGCCGTCTCGGAAGTGGACTTCTTCGTCTACAAGGACCTCCGTGACCGGGGCTTCTACCTCTCGCCGACCCGCGACGACGCCTCCGGCGACTTCGTCGTCTATCCGCGCGGAAAGGGGCCGTGGGACGGCGCCGTCGCCTACCGGGTGCGAGCGGTCGGCGAGCGCGCCGCGGTGACGGCGGACGACCTCGTGGCACTCGCCG
>JBLGCN010000317.1:0-3087 GCA_047617405.1 Natronomonas sp. | reverse complement strand
GGCGAGTCGCTCTACCTTGTGACCCCCGACGAGGGCGCCGGAGCGGTCTGGACGGCCCCGTGGGACGGTGACGGCAGCGACGCCGAGCGGGTCGTCCGGGAGGCCTGGGCCAGTGTCGACGCCCTCGATGTCGGGGCGGACCTGCTCGCGGTCGTGCGCAGCGAGTGGGACCACCCCGGGGACCTCTACGTGACGACGCCGGCCGGGGCGGAGGAGCGCCGACTCACCCGCGCCAACGCCGCGCTACTCGACAACCGGGCGGTCTCCCGGCCAGAGGAGATATCGGTCACCGTCGACGCCGACGAGGACGCCGACGGCCACGAGGTGCAGGGCTGGGTGCTCACACCGCCGGATTTCGACCCCGAGGAGAGCTACCCGCTGGCGGTAGAGGTCCACGGCGGCCCCCACGCCATGTGGACGACGAGCGGGACGATGTGGCACGAGTTCCAGACGCTGGCCGCCCGGGGGTACGTCGTCCTCTGGTCGAACCCGCGGGGGTCGACGGGCTACGGGCAGGCCTTCGCCGAGGCGGTCGAGGGAGACTGGGGGGCCGTCACCGCGCGGGACGTCCTCGCCGGCGTCGAGGACGTGACCGACCGGGGGTACGTCGACGGCGACCAGGTGTTCGTTACTGGCGGGAGCTTCGGCGGCTTCATGACCGCCTGGCTGGTCGGACACACCGACCGGTTCACCGCCGCGGTCTCTCAGCGGGGGGTCTACGACCTCACCGGCTTCTACGGCTCGACAGACACGGCCTACAGGCTCGTCGAGGGTGACTTCGACGCCGCCCCTCCGGCGGACGCCGACGCTCTCTGGGCGCAGTCACCGGCGAGCAGCGCGGACGCGGTGGAGACGCCGACGCTGCTTCTTCACAGCGAGGACGACTACCGGACGCCGGCCGCCACCGCCGAACTGTTCTACCGACTCCTCCGCAAACACGGCGTCGACACCCGGCTGGTCCGCTACCCCGAGGAGGGCCACGAGCTCTCCCGGTCGGGCCAGCCGGCCCACATCGTCGACCGCATCGAGCGCATCGTCCGGTGGTTCGACGGCTACTCCGAGCACCACGACATCCCGCGCGCGCTGGACCGCGAGGAGGGGGCCGGGCTGTCGGCCGCCGATGGCGGCAGGACAGGTCACTGACCGGGGACCCCGTCGCCGGGCGAAACCCACAACCCCGGCGGCCACGCAGTGGCGGCTGTGCCAGAGCGCTACCGGACCGTCGCCGGCCGCGGGCAGGCCGCCTTCGAGGTGCGGGGCTCGGAGTTTCTGGGCCGCGTCGCGCCCGCCGAGACCGTCGCCGACGCCGAAACGTTCCTGGAGGCGGTCCGTGAGGAGTACGCCGACGCGACCCACAATGTCCCCGCCTACCGGGTGCGGGCCGCGCCGCTGCGGGAGTACGCGAGCGACGCGGGCGAACCGACGGGGAGCGCGGGCAAACCCGCCCTGAACGTCCTCCAGGGCGAAGGGCTGGAGAACGTCGCGGCGGTCGTCACCCGCTACTTCGGCGGGACGGAACTCGGTGTCGGCGGGCTCGCGCGGGCCTACGGCCGCGCCGTCAAGGAAGCGGTCACCGACGCCGGGACGACCGAGCGCCGTCCACACGAGCGCTTTGTCGTCACGGTCGACTACGACGACTCCGGCAGCGTCCGGGGGCTTCTCGAGGGTGCCGACGCCGACTTCGAGGCTGCCTACGAGGCACGGGTCCGGTTCGACGTCCGGGCGCCGGTGGAGTCGGCTGCGACCCTCCGGGACCGGCTGCGAAGCGCCACCAGCGGTCGCGCCGAGGTCAACGGCGGATGAGTCGCCGGGCCGTATCGACTCACCCACACACGACACCGGGACCCTGTCACGTGGGGGGTCGCCACCGGCAGACACCGCCGTTGGCGTGTTGTCAGCCCGTCTCGTCGGCCGTCTGCGTGCTGTCGGCTTCCGGGCCTGTCGCCGGGTCCGGACGTGGCTCCTCGCCCGTGCCGGTGTCTCCGTTCGTCTCCGTCCGGCCGGTGAGGCGGTCGGGGCGCGGAGCCTCGTAGACGTACCGGTACTCGCTGTCGAGGACATGGAACCGCCGGTTCCCGGGCTCCTCGAGGACAGTCTCGTCGACGTCGATGGCGATGTCGGCCAGGTCACCGAGTGTCGCCGCGTCCGCCTCTGGGAGGGACGCGGCTCCCGGTGGGAGCGACGCCGTGTGTATCCAGTCGGCGTACGCGTCGTAGTCGTCGCGGTACGCGAGCCACGCCTGTTCCGCCGGTTCGAGTGTCAACCAGCCTACACGCCGCGCGAACAGCAGCCCCGCGAGCCCGACCGTCCCGGCCAACACGAGCACCGGCCCGCCAGTCCGGTACAGCGGGCCGTACTCCCGCTCGCGAGTGACGACCGTCTGTGAGGAGAACGACCGCTGTGCCTGTTGTGTCCCCGAGACAGTGTAGGTGTCGCCGCCGATACCGAGCCCGAGCCGGTGGGTGAACCGGTGGTCGGCCGGCTCGCCGTTCACGCGCCCGTCGAACTGCGTCTCGGCGACGAGAGCGGTCTCCGTCCCCCCGGTATCACCCAGCTGACCCGAGAGGGCCCGGGTCCGGTTCGCAACGGCAGCGACATCGAGTGTGACCGGCACACGGACCCGCTCGCCCGGTGTGAGCGTCCGGTTCACCGTTGCGACCGGCTCGGACACCTCCCAGAGGATACCCCCGTTGCTGTTGGTCGCCTGCCGGACGAGACGGAGGGTAACGGTGGTGTTTAGCCGGCCGCCCTCGGCCGCCTGGTACCCCGCGCTGTAGGTGACATTCAACACCGGCGCGACCGGCCGGAGATAGGTCGACCGGTCGCGAAACTGCGTCCCGACGTCGTACGCCGGATTCGGCTCGGTGACGGTCGCGCCGTGTGTGAACGTCCCAGTCCGGCTCCACTCCTCGGTGGTCTGCTGGTCGGTCACTGTCCCCGGCGCCACGTGCGCGGTCGCGGCCAGCCACCCCCCGGCGAGCACCACCACAAGCAACACCGCAACGATGAGCGTCCGCCGCCGCCCCAGGGCCCGCCGCAGCCGGAGCCGCCGTTCGACCGCGTCGTGGTCACTCATCGCCGCCTCGT
>JBLGCN010000316.1:0-3102 GCA_047617405.1 Natronomonas sp. | reverse complement strand
CGGCCGGCGACCCCAGTTGGTCGCCGGCCAGCTCGTCGGCCACCCGGTTCGCCGTGACGGTGTCGTCCTGTGGATTCCCGGTGAAGGGGGTGACAGCACTGGCGACAAAGAGGAAGACAAAGCTGACCACCCCGATGAAGATAACTGCGCCAACGGCAAAGTCGATCGTGGTCTGTCCTCTCATGAGTGGCTCGGCGGGCGCGGACACCGTCGGTAGCTCGGGTAGGGGTGGGACACGGCAGAGAGTCTGTTCGGTGGAGGGTTGGGAAAGGCATACTTATGGGTTACGACGGGGCTATCAGCCGAGATAATACCGGCCCCGAGAGGCCGGTCAGGCCCGGCGCTCGAAGAGTTCGCGGACCGTCTCCTCGATGTCACGCTCGGGCGCCCAGCCCAGCTGTTCGCGGGCACGGGTCGTGTCGACGGGAAAGTCACTGACCAGCGTCTCCCCGTCCCCACGGGGGTTCTCGACCAACTCGACCGACGGGTCGTAGCCGTGTTCGAGTGCAACCTCCCGCACGAGCCCGGCGAGCGATTCGACACTGGGGTCCTCGTCGCTTGCCACCTCGTACCGCTCGACACCGGTCTCCCCGCTCGCACGCCGGTCGAGCAGGCACTCGGCCGAGCGGAGGTAGGCGCGGGCGACATCCGCGACGTGAATGAAGTTGCGGGACTGGGTGCCCGGCTCGTAGACGGTCAGCGTCTCGTCCGCGAGCGCGCGGTCGATAAAGAAGTTGATCACCGTCCCCTTCGAGACGCGCTGGCCGCCGACCGCGTGGTCGCCATAAAGATTGGAGATCATCAGCAGATGGGCGGGAAAGGCACCGGCCGCGAGGTCCCCGATAGCCCGCTCGCTGACCAGCTTGGTCCGGCCGTACCAGTTCATCGGGTCACGGGGGTGGTCGACGGTGATAGGAAACTCCTGTGGGTCGCCGAGGACGGCCATACTGAACGGGAAGATCATGGCCGCGCCGGTCTGCCGGCAGGCGTAGGCGACATCGTTCGTCGCCTGGATATTGACCTCGTGGGCGCGCTCGGGGTGGTCCTCGCAGTCGTCGACGCCGCTTACTGCCGCGAGATGCATCACAACATCCGCGCCGGTAAGCGCCTCTGTCAGGTCCCCGCGCTGGCGGATATCGACGTACTCGACGTCCACGTCGCCGACCTGGCGGACGGTGCCGAGATAGAAGTTGTCGAGCGCGGTCACCTCCCACTCCGGGTGGACCTCCTGCAACTGGGCAACGACGCGACTCCCGATATAGCCGGCCGCGCCGGTGACGGCGACGCGTACGTCGGCTGACTCTGTCATACCCTCCTCCTCGGCGTCGCGGCACTTACCCCCCGCGCTTTCCGTGTCATCGATTCCTCCTGAACCGTTCGGCCAGGTCTCGCACACCGTCAGCCAGGGTCCACTCGGGGGTGAAGCCGGTCTCCTCGAGCCGGTCGAAATCGACGTGATAGGAGGGGCCGGGGTGCTCGTCCTCCAGGTAGGTGATGTCCACGTCGCCGACGACCTCACGGACGACATCGGCCACCGCCGAGACCCGGTAGTTCTGCCCGTCCGTGCCGACGTTGTAGACCCGCTGTGGCCAGTCCTCGGGGTTGCGGACGGCGTGTGCGTAGGCGCGGGCGGCGTCGGCAACGTGGATGAACGGGCGCCAGTTCGAGCCGTCGCCGTAGACGGTCAGCGGCCGGCCGGTCAGCGCCCGGAAAATAAAGTAGTTGACCACGAGATTGAACCGGACACCGGGGGCGTAGCCGTAGTTGGTGCTCATCCGGAGGGCGGTGCCGGACATCCCGTGGTCCTCGCAGTACTCCGCGAGCAACCCCTCCGCGCGCAGTTTCGACTCGGCATACGGGTTGATCGGGTCAGGGTCGACCGTCTCGTCGAGGTCAGTGCTCACCGCCCGGCCGTAGACGTTACACGAGGAGGCGAAGACGACGTGGTCGACATCGAGTTTGCCCGCCGCCCGGAGCACGTTCTCGGTGCCCTCGAGGTTGGTCGCGAGGGTCTCCGCCCGGCGGTCGTGGGTGCTCGCGGCGCCGGTGATGGCCGCGAGGTGTATGACACGGTCGACCCCACGGGTCGCACTCTCGACATCGCCGTACTCCCGGACGTCCGCGCGATGGAACTGCAGGTCGTCGTCCAACAGCCCCAGAAAGGCCTGTGGCGACCCCGAGGAGAGGTCGTCCAGCGCGACGACACGGTCGACATCCGCGGCGTCCTGCAGACACCCGAGCAGGCGGCTCCCGATATACCCGCAGGCGCCGGTGACGAGGACATCCATCCTATTCCTCCAGCACACCCGGCAGGAAGCGGTCCTCGTGGGCCTCGATTGTGTCGGTGTGGCGTGTGAGCGTCCCGAAGATGTCCTCGACGCCCGCCTCGAAGGTCTGGGCCTGGCCCCCGGTCAGCTCCAGATACCGGTCGTTTGCGATCGCCATCTTGTGGGTCTCATCCTCGTCACGGGGGTTCTCGAAGTGCTCGACTGCCACGTCCAGGCCGTGGTCGGCGCCGACATCGGCGATTGTCTCGGCTACCTCGACGATGCTGATTGCGCGGGTGACCTGGTTGTAGACGGTGAGGTGTTCGGGTCGCTCGTCGGGGTCGGCGAGTGCGAGCCGCGCCAGCCCCTCGACGGCGTCCTCAAGGCCGACGAACGGCTTGCGCTGCTCGCCTTTCCCGTAGACGGTCACGGGGTAGCCGGCGACGGCCTGGGCACAGAACCGGTGGGCGACCGTCCCGAAGTAGTAATCAAAGTCAAACCGGGTCTTGAGGCGGTCGTCCGCGCGGGTCTCCTCGGTCTCGGTGCCGTAGGTGATGGCCGTCCGGACATCGGAGATGGGCAGGCCAAACTGCTGGGCCGCAAGCCGGAGGTTGGCGGCGTCGTGTGATTTCGTTGCATGATACCAGCTACCCGCCATCGCGGGGAACGGAACCTCGTCGCGCTCGCCCTCGTTCTCCATCGTCGCCCCGCCCTCGGGGATCGGGAACCCGGGGGCGCCGTAGACCCCTGTGGTGGTGGTCTCGATGAAGTGGGTGTCCGTCAGGTCGTGTTCGTGCAGGCCAAAGACCAGGTTGCGGGTGGCCTGCATGTTGTT
>JBLGCN010000315.1:0-3126 GCA_047617405.1 Natronomonas sp. | reverse complement strand
TTCCTGCTCGCCTCGGGTCTCACCCTGATCTTTGGCGTGATGGAGGTGCTGAACTTCGCACACGGCGCGCTGTTCATGGTCGGTGCCTACGCCTCTATCGAGGTGGCAAAAGCCGTTCCAGGCGGGCTCCTCGTCGGGGCACTGGCCGCCGCGCTGGTGGTCGGTCTCGTCGGCGTCATCATCGAGATGGGCTTTCTCAGGCGGATCTACGACCGTGACGAGCTCGACCAGCTCCTTCTGACGTTTGCGTTCGTGCTGTTGATCACCGAGGGGATCCGGTTCACCTTCGGCTCACAATCCCGGCTCACACCGCCGCCGGACCTCCTCAAGGGCACCATCGTGATCACCGAGAGTGTTAGGATAGGCGCCTACCGCGGCTTTCTCATCGTCGCATCCATCCTCGTGTTGGGCGGGATCCTCCTCGCACTCCGGACGACGAACTTCGGCCGGCTGGTCCGCGCGACATCGAGTGACCGTGACATGGCCCTGCTTCTGGGGATCAACGTCCCACGGCTGTACACCGCGGTGTTCCTGCTCGGCACGGCACTCGCCGGGCTCGGCGGAGCACTCTACGCCCCGATCACCTCTGTGACGCCCGCGCTCGGGAACAGCGTCATCATCAACGCGTTCGTCGTCGTCGTCATCGGCGGGCTCGGCTCCTTCACCGGCGCGTTCGTCGGCGCCTACGCCATCGGGCTCTCGATTGCGGTCGGGAGCGTGTTCGCGGCCGGGGCCGGACAGCTGTTCCCGTTCCTGGCGCTGATCGTCGTCCTGTTGCTCAAGCCCGAGGGGCTCGTCGGGGGTGTTGCCGACGCATGACCACAGTTCTTGAAACCGAGGGGCTTGAGCGACGCTTTGGCCGGCTGGTCGCGGTTGACGATGTGAGTGTCAAGGTTGACGGCGACGAGGTTACCAGCATCATCGGTCCGAACGGCGCGGGAAAGACCACCTTCTATAACCTCCTGAGTGGGCGTCTGGAACCGACCGCCGGGACCGCCAGGCTGCTCCCGCGGGACGAGGAGGAGATGGTCACGATCTCCGGTCGGGAGCCCTTCGAGATCAACAAACTCGGGCTCTCCCGGGCCTTCCAGATCAACAACGTCTTCGAGGGGCTGACAGTTTCGGAGAACATCCGGGTCGCCCGGATCAGCAAAAACGACCGGACCCGCGACCTGCGGTCGGTCGCCCGCGGCGACCCCGAACTCTCCGACGAGGCCCGGGAGGTCATCGACCTGGTCGATCTTGGCGGTGTCGCCGACACAGTCTGTGAAAACCTCTCACACGGCGACAAACGAAAGGTCGAGATCGCGCTGGCGCTTGGCACCGACCCTTCGGTCGTCCTGCTCGACGAGCCGACCGCGGGGATGAACGCCAACGAAACCGACGATATGGTCGACCTCATCCGGGGTCTCGACCGGGAGACGGACACGACGTTCGTCCTCACGGAACACGACATGGACGTGGTGCTTGGCATCTCCGACCGGATTCTCGTCCTGGACAACGGCGAACTCATCGCCAGCGGCTCTCCGGACGACGTGATGGCCGATGACCGCGTGCAGGAGGCGTACCTGGGGGGTGACGCGGGCGCATGAGTCTCCTCGAACTCCGGGACGTCGACGGCTACTACGGCAACAGTCACGTGCTCTTCGACCTCTCGCTGTCCATCGAGACGAACGAGGTGGTCGCGCTACTCGGCCGCAACGGGGCGGGCAAGACTTCGACACTGCGGACGATCACCGGTGTCATCCCGCGCCGGGAGGGATACATCGAGTTCCGTGACCGCGATATCTCCCGGCTGTCTGTCGACAAGATCAGCGATATGGGGGTCAAACTCGTGCCCGAGGAGCGTCGCATCTTCCCGACGCTGACCGTCCAGGAGAACCTTCAGGTTGCGCGCGACTCCACCGGCAGTTCCGACCCCCGCCCGATCGAGGAGATGTACGACATCTTCCCGATCCTGGACGACCTCCGGGAGAGCCAGGGTCAGAACCTCAGTGGCGGGGAACAGCAGATGCTGTCGGTCGCCCGTGCGCTGGTGCAGAACCCGGATGTGCTCCTGTTGGACGAGCCGACCGAGGGGCTTGCACCGGTCATCGTCGAGGACCTCTCCGAGATACTGCAGGACGTTGTCAAGCGCGACGTCACTGTCCTGATCACCGAGCAAAACGTGGAGTTCGCGCTCGAACTCTCCGAACGGGCGTACATCATCGAGAGCGGTGAGAACGCCTGGGACGGCTCGATCGAGGAACTCCGACAGCGCGAGGACCTGCTCGAGCAGTATCTCTCGGTCGGTGCCGCCGAGAGTAACTGACCGTGGGACGCGCAGCCAGGCTGGCCTGGCTGCTCGCACTCGTGTTCGCGGTCGGGCTGGCCGGCTGTAACGCGGTCACACCACAGCCGGAGACGACCGTCACACCGGCCTCGGTCCCCGACGCCTCCGACTCACCCGGCAGTATCGCCCCCAGCGTCGCGGTAGAGAACGGCACACGCGCCGGTATCGACGGGCAGTATGTCGCCGGAGTCCACGCTCGGACGCTGCAAAACACCTCCTATACGGTGAACCAGTCGGTCGTCCAGCGGTTCCCAAACGGGACCCTCGCGTCCCAGTACGTCACCCGGGGGCAGTTCGGCCCCGACAACCGGGCAGCCGTAACACTCCAGCAACTCGACCGTGGTCCGGACCGGGTGAGTCGCCGGACAGTCAAGCGGTTTCAGGAGCGAACACAGCGGTATCGTCTCGTCGTCCGGAACGGGACGCGTGAGAGGACGGTAACCAGCGAGCCCGGCTACGGGGCAGCCGACTACCGGCGGGTCCTCGCAAACGGCGGTGCCGTGGCGCGCGTGTTCGGGTTCGTCTCGACGAGTGTCGCCGGGACCCGGACGGTCAACGGCACCGAGTTCGTGACCGTCGAAACCGTCGAACCCGGGTCTGTGCCACCACTCGAGAACGTCACCCTGACAGCCAGGGTCTCCGAGCGGCCCATCATCAGGTCCTATCGGGTGACCTACGAGGTCGAACGACAGGGGCAGCGACTCGACACGACCGTCTCGCTCGAGTACACCGACATCGGCACCACCCGCGTCGAGCGCCCCGACTGGGTCGGGAATCTGACCGACCGGACGACC
>JBLGCN010000314.1:0-3137 GCA_047617405.1 Natronomonas sp. | reverse complement strand
GGCTTACGACGAGGCGGCCTTCGAGACCGTCGAGCAGTTCGTCGTGATGGGGTCGGAGGTGCCTGACGTGAGATTCGACGCGGTCGATTACGAGTCCTTCATCGACGGCCACGACACGAGCTACGACTGGCCGACCGTCGGCGAGGAGACGCCCGCGGGGATGTGTTACACCTCGGGGACGACGGGCAAGCCAAAGGGCGTCGAGTACACTCAGAAGATGCTCTGGAGTCACACGATGGCGACGATGGGCCCACAGGGGCTGGATATCAGCGACGACGACGTCGTCATGCCCGTGGTGCCGATGTTTCACGTCAACGCCTGGGGGATGCCCTTCACCGCCGCCGCGGCGGGTGCGAAACAGGTCTACCCCGGCCCCTCACCGGACCCGGCGGACATCGCGGCCCTGGTCGAGGAGGAGGAGGTGACCGTCACAGCCGGTGTCCCGACGGTCTGGCTGGGCCTTCAGGAGTATATCCAGGCCGGCAACGACGTCGACCTCTCCTCGCTGGAGTCGGTGATCATCGGCGGCTCGGCCGCCCCAAAGGCGATGATCGAGTGGTTCGACGACCGCGGGGTCACCGTCGACCACGCCTGGGGGATGACCGAGATGAGCCCGATCGGGAGCGTCTCACGCCTCAAAAGCGGGCTGGCCGAGGACCTCTCCTACGAGGAACAGGTCGACAAGCGCGCAAAACAGGGGCTGATGGTCCCCGGTATCGAGTTCAAAGTGATCGACGACGACGGCGAGGAGGTGCCCTGGAACGGTGAGGACTTCGGCGAACTCCACATCCGTGGCCCCTGGATCACCACGGAGTACTTCAAACGGCCCGAGGCAAACGAGACGGACTTCGAGGAGAGCGAGGGCGGCCGGTGGCTGAAGACCGGCGACGTCGTCACCGTCGACGAGGACGGCTATATCAAGATCGTCGACCGGGCAAAGGACGTCATCAAATCCGGTGGGGAGTGGATCTCCAGTGTCGAGCTGGAAAACGCCATCATGGCTCACGACGACGTGACCGAGGCGGCTGTCGTCGGCGTCCCCCACGAGCGCTGGCAGGAGCGACCCGTCGCCTTCGTCGTCCCGGCCGAGGGGACCGACCCCGGCGGGCTCGAGGCGGCGGTCACCGAGATGCTCGGCGAGGAGTATCCGAAGTGGTGGCTCCCCGACGACCTCGTCCAGATCGACGAGGTGCCAAAGACGGCGACCGGCAAGTTCTCGAAGAAGGACCTGCGCGAGGAGTACGCCGACGAGGCACTCCTCGAGGGGCAGGTCCCCGAGGAAGCCGCCCCGGACGACGACTGAGTAGACCCGGCTGACCGAGCCGGTTACACACGCGACTGCCTCCGCTACTTGCGTCCAGAGCTAAAGAAACGAACGAACCCGTGGTTACTCGGCGGCGACGAGGTGGGCGGGGCGGGAGATGAGCGTCTTCTCCTTGCCGCCGTCGACGATCTCGACCCTGTAGGCCTCGCCCTGCTGGCCGACGACGGTACCGGTCTGGCCGGCGAACCGGGGGTGGTACTGGCCCTCCTGGACACTCGGGTCGAGTTTCAGGTGGACCGTGTCGCCGGATTCGAACCGTTCGGTCGTCTGCTGGGGCGGGGACATGCCCCCGTCACGGGGGTCGTTTTTTAGCTTGTTCCGCGTTCCCTGGCGTGGTCCGTTGGAGTCGGGCATTACTACCGGTTGCGCGGTCGAACGGATAAAGGGAGCGTTCCGCGGTTGTAGCGGGGCGAACGGCCGCGTTACAGCCGGCCGACGTCGCCGACCTCGACGCTCTCGACGTCCTCCACCTCGGTGAAGGCCTCCTCGACGGCCTCCGTCCCGCCGGCGTCGTCGGGGACGACCACCGTCGGGAGCAGTGCAACCAGCCCGAAGGCGACGTCGTCGCGCTTGAACCCCTGGATCTGGGCGCCCTCCGGCAGGGCCGCCTCCAGGCGCTCCTGGAGTGCGTCCAGGTCGACCTCCGGGCTCTCCGGCATGACCTTGATCTGGGCTGCGACCTTCCCCATTGTTATGGCCCGGTGAACCCGCAGTCGGGGCACTTGTAGAGGTTACTCTGCTTGCGACACTTTGCACACCGGTAGATCTGGTGGCCACACTCGGGACAGCCGAAGGCTGCGGCACTCGTCCCGGCGATGTTGATGCCACAGGAGATGCACTTCTGGGTGCGTTTCCCTTCGCTTTGGCTCATACCTGCTATACGGCGTCGCCGGCTTTTAACCGTTGTTATACGGGCGGGGCCGGGCAGGTCACCCACAGCCACGCTCGCCGTTACCCGCGGCCGCGAACGGTCGACCGTCGGCCTCTGGCCGGCCGGTCCGCACACCCGGCACCTGGGACGGCGCCCCACAGCGCCGTGCCGGCACACGTCGGGGGACCGGCGCGCCACACCAG
Organism: Natronomonas sp.; assembly: GCA_047617405.1. Classification (GTDB taxonomy): domain Archaea; phylum Halobacteriota; class Halobacteria; order Halobacteriales; family Haloarculaceae; genus Salinirussus. Next base: position 739 of record JBLGCN010000314.1, on the reverse strand, counting down.
ACCGTCTCCGGGTCACTACCCCGTCTGGCAGTAGCGAGCCGCGTCCACAACCAGTCCGTCGACGCCGGCCGCCGCCGGCGCGGCGGCGGCTCCCCGGGAGCGAGCCGTCCAGGCGTTGACCGCCAGCCCGGCAGCCCGCGCCCGCTCGACGAATCCAGTGTCACACAGTGAGTGGTGGGGGTGGACGGCGGCGCAGTCGAGCCGGCGTGCGCGGTCGAGACCCTCTCTGGGGTCCTCGGCGACGAGAAGGGCCGCCTCGCCGCCGTGTCCGCGGAGTTCCTCGACAGCGACCGGGTCAAACGCCGAGTACCAGGCGTCGACACCGGTCTCGGCGGCGCGTTCGAGCGCGTCACCCGCCAGGCCACGCTCCTTCAGTTCGACGTTCAGCGGGACCGTCGCGGCCCTGAACACCTCGGCGAGCGTCGGGACGCCCGCGCCCGTCCCGAGGACATCCAGGTTGTGCAGTTGTGCGAGTGTGTGGTCGGCGACCCGGCCGGTTCCGTCGGTGACGCGGTCGACAGTCTCGTCGTGGATGACCACGAGTTCGCCCGAGCCACACCGGCGGATGTCGACCTCGACTGCATCCGCTGTCGGGCCCGTGTCTGTGTCTCCACCCGGGCCGTCGCCCCCGGCCGCCCGGACAGCCGCGAGCGTGTTCTCCGGGTGTGTTTCCGCGAACCCGCGGTGGGCGATACAGTCCATACGGCCGTTTGCGGGCGGGAACGCTCGGGTGTTTCGG
>JBLGCN010000313.1:0-3139 GCA_047617405.1 Natronomonas sp. | reverse complement strand
CATCGCCGTCGACGACGTGCTCGCCTACCTGGTGGGCGTCCTGGCGGTCCCGGAGACCGCTGGTGGGACCTTCGAGGTGGGCGGGCCGGACGTGCTCACCTACGAGGAGATCCTCCGGACGACCGCCCGGGTCATGGGACGGCGTGAACCGTTCGTCATCTCGGTGCCGATACTGACCCCGCGGCTGTCCTCCTACTGGGTCGGGCTGATGACCGACGTGGACTTTCACGTCGCCCGGCCGCTGATCGACGGGCTGAAAAACCCCGTGGTGGTCAGCGACGACTCCATCACGGGCCTGGTTGACATCGACCTGACACCCTACGACGAGGCGGTCCGCCGTGCCCTCACTGTCGAGGACTACCAGCCGCTGGTGAGCGCGGGGGTTACACCGTGACCGCCCGGGGGACGTCCGCCGGGACACAGTACGGGGAGACGTGGGTATACGAGAGTATCATCGGCGCACTGCCGGGGGTGGATATCTCCCCGGGCCTGGCACTCCTCATCCAGTTTACCGTCTTCGAGGCTGCTATCCTCGTGTTGGCGTGGGTTTACGGGCTCTGGACGGCCGCCGCCGCGGGGACGGTGGCGGTCGTCGTCGCGACGCTTGGCAGCGCGGAGATGCTCCGGATCGGCCGCCGGACCCGTGACGCGGACGTCCCCGAGGCGTACCGTCGGCTGCTCTTTGGCTCGAACGTCGAGGTGGTCCTCTCGGTGCTGGCCTACATTGCGCTCCTGACCCACCTGTTCGTCTACGACCTCCGGACGGGCGGCGAACCGCTGGTGACGACGCTGTTCGGCCCGGAGCCGCCGGTGTTGGTGGTCTATCTCACCCTGCTCGTGCTGTGGGATGTCTGCTACCGGATCGGGACCGGCTGGTGGGCAAGTGTGGCCGCGCTCTGGCGGTCGGTCCGGTTTCGCTTCGACGGGGAGACACACCGCCAACTCCTGCGGGCGGACCTGGAGACGCTTGGCTTCGGGCTCACACAGCTTGCACTGGTTCCGTTCGTCCTCGGCCAGCCGGTCCTGCTCGCGGCTGTCGTCGGGCACGTGCTGGCGGTGTCGACGGTGACCGGCCTCGCAATACTGCTCTCGTGGGGTCAGGACTGAATCCGTTTGAACTGGTCGAGAAGCTCCTCGGCCGACTCGCCGCCCTCGTACTCCACCTGCCCGTCGTGTTCCGCCCGCTCGTCGTCGAAGTTGGCGTCGACCTCACTGTTTTTCCGTTCACGACGCTCGTGCTCCGCTTCGTCATATGAGCCCATCGACATTGGTTACCACACTCAAGCTTGCCCGCTATCCGGTATCAATCTAACGGTGAGGGGGGGCCACGGCTGTCGCGGCCGTACCCCTGTCAAGCACAAGCCTCTCGTGTTCCGGTCGCGTACCGGAGGTGTGGCAGGTCCGATCCGTTTCCGGCACGCGACCGACCACTGGCACCTCAACCGCGTCCGGAGCGCCCTCTGCAACCCACTCGACAGCCGCTTTGGGGCCGACCTCGCCAGTCCGTGGTTTGCTCCCCCGGTCGGACACGACGCTCGCCGCATCGAGATGGATAACGGGGACCTCGCGCTCTTTACCTGGGCCGAGGACGGCAGCGGGGCCTGGTGGCTCGGCAACACCGAGACCCCAAAGACCCTCTGGAAGACCGAGAAATACAGCTTCGAGGAGGCACCCGACGGGGTCGCCGAGTGGGGCCAGCGTGAACTGCTCGCCACGCTGGAGGTTGAGGACCCCTGGCTGGCCGCCTACGAGGCGGTCTCGTGGTTCTTTCTGCCCGTCTTTCTCTCCAAGGACGGCAGAACGGTCACCCGTCGCTTCTTCGGGGAGGACGCCGCCGGGTTCCCCGACGCCGGCCGTGCGGCAGGGCTGACCTTCTACGACGACCTCCTCGCGACGGGGCTACTCGACGACTACCGGTACACGATGGCGACGAAACTCGGCACCAGCGAGCGGTTCGACCGGACACGGATGCGGGCCACGATGGGCGAGTTCAACGCCGCCAAACTGCTCGCCGACGCCGGCCACGACCTCGCGCCGGAGGTCGAACTCGACTCCGGGCACGCGCTCGATTTCCGGGTCGACGGCCACACGCTCGTGGAGGTGACCCGGCCACAGCCACCCGGCAGCCGCCGCGCGGGCACGCCCGCCACGGCCATCCGGGAGACCGTCGACAACAAGACCAACGACCAGCTCCGGGCGCATAAGGGGGCGACACTGCTCGTCGACTGTACCTCCTTCCGGGACGACGAGTGGTCGGCCGTGCTGGGGGAACAGCCGGCCGTCGGCTACGAGCCGACCGTCGTCTACCGGTACCGGCCGGACGGGGCTGTCTCGGGGTACATCTGCGGCTCGGTGCCCTTAGAGGTCGGGGACCTGCTGTGACTCCCGACCGGCACCCGGCGTAACGTCGAGCACGCCCAGGCGGCCGGAGACCAGCCCGACCGCCAGACCGGCCGCGTGTGCGACCAGTGCCGCCCGCGAGGAGCCGGTGACGACCGTCAGCCCGACAACCACCACGGCGAGGACGACCAGCTTCGCCCGCTGGGAGAGCCCGACCCGGTCGAGTAGCGCGCTGGTGAGGGCGTTGCCCGAGAGCATGTACCCCACCAGCGCAAAGACTGCGCCGCTCGCACCGAGGACGACCGGCGGCTCTCCGAGGAGCCCGCCGACCGACAGCTCCGCGAACACGGCAAGCACGCCGGTCGCGACGAAGAACGCGTGAAACCGCGGGCGCGTCGTCCGACGGGCGACCAACGGGCCGACAACCGCCAGCGCGACCGCGTTTGCAACCAGATGACCCGGGCCCGCGTGAGCGTAAACGCTCGTGGCGAGCGTCCAGGGCTCGGCGATAACGGTCGTTGCACTCGCCGCGAGCGCGCCCGCTTGCCCGAGCACGCCGAGAGTGACCTGGAGAGCAAAGACCGCGAGCATGACAGCGAGTGTCTCGAGGACCGGAGACCGGCGCATACTACCATTCGGGGGCGCGCAAACAAAAGAGGCCTGCCTGTTCCGGCCGCCACACACACAGTCAGTCGCCGAACTTGGCTTCGATGGCCCCGCGGTCGATCTTCGAGGGGCCGCTGGTGGGCATCTCCGCGACGAACGCGAGGTGACGCGGGAGTTTGAAGTCGGCTATCCG
>JBLGCN010000312.1:0-3144 GCA_047617405.1 Natronomonas sp. | reverse complement strand
GGGTACGCCTGGTTCCGCGAGCGGCTCGTCGACCACGACACCGCAAACAACAACGGCGGCTGGCAGTGGGCGGCCTCGACCGGAACGGACGCCCAGCCGTATTTCCGCATTTTCAACCCGATGACCCAGGGCGAACGGTACGACCCCGACGCCGAGTACATCCGCGAGTACGTCCCGGAACTGGAGGGTGTGCCCGCCGACGCCATCCACTCCTGGCACGAACTGGACCCCGCAACCCGGGAAACCCACGCCCCGGACTACCCGCACCCGGTCGTCGACCACAGCGAACAGCGCGAGGAGGCGCTCGCGATGTTCGAGCGGGCGAGAGGCGACGAGTGAGCGCGAGCGGGGGCTGCGCCCCTCGGAACAGCAAGCGGGAGCAAAGCGACCGGCCGGGCGAGACGGTAGCCGGCGCTGTCGAGACCGCCGGAGCGCCGTACTAAGGGCGGAGGACACAGGCTCGCCGGGAGGGTAGCCGAGGAGGCGTGATTACGTGAGTGACCGCGGCCCCGGCAGACCCGGGATGGCACTGCCGGACAGGGCGACCACAGGTGGCCCCTTCCTCAATCTTTAACCCTCGCCCGCCCATTAGTATCTATTGGAGGTTATAGCCATGCCAGAACATTCCAATCCTGAACTACCGCCGCTACCGTACGACTACGACGCCCTCGAACCACACATCTCCGAACAGGTCGTCACCTGGCACCACGACACCCACCACCAGAGCTACGTCAACAATCTCGACGCGGCCGAGGAAACCCTCGCCGAGAACCGCGAGGCCGGCGACTTCTCCTCGAGCGCCGCCGCACAGGGTGACGTCACCCACAACACCGGAGGTCACTATCTCCACACGCTGTTCTGGGAGAACATGCACCCCGACGGCGGTGGCGAGCCCGACGGCGACCTCCGCGACCGGATCGAGGAGGACTTTGGTTCCTACGAAGGCTGGAAGGGTGACTTCGAGGCCGCCGCGTCCGCTGCCGGTGGCTGGGCGTTGCTGGTGTACGACCCCGTGGCAAAGCAACTCCGTAACGTTCCCGTCGACAAGCACGACCAGGGTGCACTCTGGGGCTCACACCCTATCCTGGCGCTTGACGTCTGGGAGCACTCCTACTACTACGACTACGGACCGGCCCGCGGGGACTTCATCGACGGCTTCTTCGAGGTCGTCAACTGGGACAAGGCTGCTGACGAGTACGCGACGGTTACTGAGCTGTTCGAGTAAGTCGCTACGACCACCGACGTTTTTTTCTGACAGCCGTTAGCGCCCCGGCTCGAACGTTGAGGCGTGTCTGACGGCGTCACGGCCGACCTCCGAGACAGTGTCGTGACCGGCCAGCCCCATTGTCAGGTCGAACTCCGCGATGAGGTTCTCACACACGGTGTGGACGCCGTTTGCCCCGTCGACGGCAAGCCCGTAGGCGTATGGTCGACCGAGCATGACCGTGTCGGCGCCGAGCGCGAGCGCTTTGAACATGTCGGCGCCGCGACGGACGCCGCTGTCAAAGGTAATCGGCACCTCGTCGCCGACCTCGTCTGCGACCCCCGGGAGTGCCTCGATGGCGCTCACCGACCCGTCCACCTGTCGGCCGCCGTGTGTGGAGACGCCGACCGCGTCCGCCCCGTGCTCGACCGCCAGCCGCGCGTCCCGCGGGTCGAGGACCCCCTTGATGACCACCGGGAGGTCGGTGTTGTCGAAGACAAAGGAGAGGTCCTCCCACGTGAGCCCGCTGTCGCCGAAGATGTCGAGAAAGTGTTCGACGGCCGCCTCGGGGTTCTCCTCGGGCGGCTCGTCGAGTTGCGCGCGGAACTCGGGGTCCGAGAAGTAGTTGCCAACCCCCTCGCCCTCGAGGAACGGATAGTAGCCCCGCTCGATGAGGCGCTCGCGCCAGCCGAGGATCGGGGCGTCGACCGTGACGACAATCGCGTCGTAGCCGGCGTCCTCGGCACGGGAGAGAAAGCTCTTTGCGATGGCGTCGCTCGAGGACCAGTAGAACTGGAAGAACTTTGGCGTGTCACCGAGCGTCTCGGCGACGTCCTCCATCGGTGTCGAGGACAGCGAGCTGAGACACAGCGGGACGTTCAACCCGGCCGCGCCCTCGGCGGTTCCGAGCTCCCCCTCCTCGTGGAGTAGCGTCTGCACGCCAAGCGGTGTCAGCATCAGCGGATAGTCGAGGTCGGTGCCGAGCAACCCAGTTGAGAGGTCCCGCTCCGCGACCCCGCGGAGCATCCGGGGGACGATCCGCCAGTCCGAGAAGTCCATCCCCCGTTCGAACGTCTCGTCGCTGCCCGCGCCGCCGTGGACGTACGCGACACCCTCCTCCGACATCGCCTCGTGTGCTGCCGCCCGGAGGTCCTCGTACGAGACCGGGAAGTCGGGCGTCTCCCCCTCAAGCATCCCGCGCCGGTAGACACTGTTGACGCGCTCCGCGCCGAATCGGGTCCGATTGGCCATGGGTTTGCCTGTACCCAGACCTCAATAGTCATTTCGGGCTGGGCCGGTGCGCGGCTACTCCAGGGGCTCGACCAGTTCGACGACGTGACCGTCGGGGTCCTCGACGAACGCGGTGCGGGCCCCGGCCTCGGGCTGGTCACCGGGCTCCTCCCGGACGCCGTGGTGGTCGACCGCCTCGAAGGCCGCGTCGACATCCTCGACACCGACCGCGATGTGGTCCCAGGCGGTCCCCTGTTCGAACCCGTCCTCACCCTCGGTATCGGAGAGCTGGAGTTCGAAGCCGTCACCGTCGGTGACATAGACGTTCCGGCCGGTCCCGTCCGCGGTGGTGAACTCCCAGGAGCGCTCGAAGCCGAGGTTCTCGACGTACCAGTCGGCGAGACGGTCGGCGTCGGAGACGTTCAGACACACGTGGATTGTCGTGGTGCTCATACCCCGAGTGTGCGGCCCCCCGCTCTTAAGCCGGCCGGTCGTGGCTCGCCCGCCGGTCAGCCCCGCCCACGGCCAACAGGCGGCGGTCAGACCTCGACGCCGGTGACCTCGAAGCGGGCGCCGCCGGCGTTGCCTGCCGTCACCGCCAGACTCCAGCCGTGGGCCTCGATGACCTGCTCCACGATCACCAGCCCGAGGCCAGTCCCGGAGCCGCTGCCCGTGTACCCCGGCTCGAACACGCGCTCGCGGTCCTCCGG
>JBLGCN010000311.1:0-3147 GCA_047617405.1 Natronomonas sp. | reverse complement strand
GGGTATGCGTGGACACGACGGCGCGAACGGGCCTCGACCGCACACCTCACGACGACGCCTCCTCGCAGCAACCGGGGCACTGAGCCTTGGGGTACTGGCGGGCTGTGTGGGCGGTGACAGTGGCCCCGACACGAGCGGGACAGTGGACGGCGGGACATCGGGCGGCACAGACCGGTCGTGGCGGACGACGGAGCTGACGGACGTGTTGACCGACGAGACGTTCAGCATCGACGGACTGGCAGGGCCTGTTGCGGTCCAGTCGTTCGCCGTCTGGTGTCCGAAGTGCCAGCGCCAGTCGGAGGCGCTGTCGAACACGGACGGGTCGGTCACCGTTGTGGGCCTCAACACCGACCCGAACGAGGACGCGGCGAAGGTCAGGCAACACGCGGAGTCGAACGGGTTCGACTGGCGGTTCGCGGTTGCGCCGGCCGAGATGACCGAGTCACTGGTCGCGGAGTTTGGGCCGACTGTCACCAACGCCCCGAGCACGCCGGTCATCGTGGCCTGTGACGAGGGCGTGGCGGAGTTTTTCTCCGGGAGCCAGCAGTCCGCCGAGGCGGTCCAGTCGGCCGCCGCCGACTGCTGAGATGAGCGCCGTCACCGAGGTTGTGACGTCGTTCACGCTGGGGCTGGCAACGCCGCTCTCGGCCGTCTGTGTCATCCCGCTGTATCCGGGGTTTCTCGCCTTTCTCTCCAACCAGGACGAGGACGCACCGCCTATCGCCGTGCTCGGCGGGCTCGTCGCACTGGGGGTGATCGTCTTCATGGCCGGTATCGGTGTCCTGTTCACAACACTGCTCGAGACGTCGCTGACGGCCGTCGTCGAACTGGTCTCCCCGCCGGCGTTCGGGCTGCTCGCGGTCCTGGGGGTCGTGTTGATCGCCGACCTGCACCCACAGGCCCGGCTTCCCGCGGTCGAACCGCCACAGACCCGGTTTCCGTCGCTCTCGGCGTTTGTCTACGGCGCGTTCTTCGGGGCCATCGTGTTGCCGTGTAATCCGGGGTTCATCTCGGTGTTTTTCGCCCGGGCGTTTCTCTTTACCGACCCCGTCTCCAGCATCGCCAACTTCGGGGCGTTCGGGGTCGGCATGGCCAGCCCGCTACTCGGCTTTGCGGTCGTCTCCGAGCCCTGGCGCGACCGCGTGCTTGGGGTCCTGACGACCCACCGCCGCGCGGTCAACGTCATCACCGGGTCGGTCCTGCTCGTGATTGCGCTGTACTATCTCCTCGCTGTCTTCGAACTCGCCGGCCCGCTCGGCTGACCGGGCTCGCCGTCACCGTGCCGAGGCCACCAGCACCGAGACTGCCAGCCCGAGTAGCCCCACGTCCCGGACCATCGCGGTCGCGAAGACCGTCCCCGAAAGCGCCGCGAGCCCGAGATAGGTGAGTGTCCCCGCGAGCGAGGCGGCAACGACCGACGCCCCGAGTGTGGTGTACCGGTCGACGAGCAACAGCCCGCCCACGAGCACCTCCGGCGGGCCGTTGAGCCACATGAACGTCCGGGGGGAGACGACCACGAGCGGCTCGGCCCAGCCGACGACGTAGCCCGCCCAGGCGCCGGGTGCGACCAGCTTGTGCAGGCCCGCCAGCAGGATCGTCGCCCCGAGGGCGACCCTGGCGACGGTCGCCGGGTCGGGCCCGCGGGCGACACGGTCCCGATAGCGGGCGCGGGCGGCCCCGAGACGGCCGACCACCCCGGCCGTTCGCCCGCGGCTATCGGGTTCGCCTCTGTTTTTCCCGGCCATCACTCCGCGTGTTCACGTTTCAGCGAGAGCGCGGTGCGGTCGAACTCGCAGACGACAGTGTCCTCCTGCGTGTAGACCGTGACGTGCATGGTCACGACCCCGCGCTCGCCGTCGCTGGTCTCCCGCTTGTCGACGACGGTCGTCTCCGCGCTGACCGTGTCGCCGTGAAAGACGGGGTTGGGGTGTTCGACGTCGTCGTAGGAGAGGTTGGCGACGATGGTCCCGTCGGTAGTCTCGGGGATGGTCATCCCCACTGCCAGGCTCATCGTGTAGAGCCCGTTGACGATGCGCTCGCCGAACTCCGTCTCTGTGGCGTGTTCGGCGTCCAGGTGGAGGGGCTGCTGGTTCATCGTCATGTCACAGAAGCGCTGATTGTCACTCTCACTGACTGTACGGGTCCGGGGGTGTTCGATGGTCTCGCCGACCTCGAACTCCTCGTAGTATCGTCCCGTCATACTGCCGGCTACGGCGACTCGACGCAAAAGGCCGGGGGTCGGCCCCGAGACGAACGCCTATACTGTGACACCGTGTCACCGCACACGAGACGGACAACACCGCCGAGACAGTTCGTACGCCCGTCATCATAACCGGACGTGTCCGACGACGCGGTCGCGGACTACACAACGGCCAACGAGTGGGTGTGCTGACAGCCGACGATAACCTGTCGACAGACCCTCCACGGGTCGCTCTGCTGCGAGGAGTCCGGCCCGCCGTCGTCACGCGCGCCTCGGGACTATCTGAGCCATCTGCGCTCACCGAGTGGGCCCCTGAGAGTTGGTGTGACCGCCACCGAGCGTGCGGAGGTGTGGCTGTCTGACCCCTGACCGTTTGGCCGGGGCATCAGGCGAACGGAGCAACGGTGACCTCTGTGACCTATCGATTAGCTCAACTGTTCGAAAGTGTGCGCGACCGTCGCACCGGTGTTTCTACCACGTCTGTTCTGCGAGCAGTACGAGATACAGGGCGCGAGTCTTGGGGGTACTGGAGGTCAAAACTGATAAACGCTCACCGATGTGTCCCACTTTATGAACAACCGTCGTCTCGGGCTGCTCTCGCCGTATCTTATCGTAGGTTTTGGGGTACTGCTCTTTCTGATTGCCGTTGTTCATCACGGCACCGAGGCCTACGCTCTTGATGAGCTGGTAGGCCCGTTGGTCGCGGTTCTCTTGGACGGCCTGCCAGCACTCGGACTGGTGTACGCCGGCTACTGGCTTGCTGGAACCGACCTGCCCACCGAGGAGCGCTGGCGGGTCTGCATCTGGTGTTTTGTCGGTGCCACGCTGTTCGTGGCCCTCATCGCCCTTTCTATTCTTGTGCGAGCGCTTGAGGGTCGTGTTATCGGTGAGGCTCTGTTCCCCCTCCTGCTTGCGGCCGAAGGGGGAGCCATCGCGGGTGTGACCGT
>JBLGCN010000310.1:0-3163 GCA_047617405.1 Natronomonas sp. | reverse complement strand
CGACCGCCAGCAGCCCGAGCACGGCGGTGACGGCGGCGGTGAAGCTGTCCTTCATCGGTGGGGAACGGGCCACTCCACGCTGGGCGTCCGTACCACCCGTGCGGGAGGGCACACGCCCGTCACCAGCGCGAGTAGCGGAATAAACGCTTTGCCGGGCCACCGGACCCACGCAGGGCGTCGTCCCGGCGCCACGCTCTATGTGCGCGAAAATACCGCTCACGGGCGCAATCTTCTTTTCCCGTGGCACACCCTGTCGTGGTATGACCGACAGTGACGACCGAAACGGAAGTGAGGCGGTCCTGACCGACCGGGAGGGCCACGTTGGCGTGCTCACACTGAACCGTCCGGCGGCGATGAACACCTTCAGCACCGGGCTGGCGACGGCACTCGACGACGCGCTGCTGGCGTTCGAGGCCGACAGCGGCGTGCGGGCGGTCGTGGTCCGGGGGGCCGGCGACGCCTTTTCCGCGGGGATCGACCTCTCCGAGCACCGCACGCTGGGGGGCGAGGCCGAGTACGAGGAGTGGGTGACGCGGATGGAACAGCCCTTTCTCACCCTTGCGGAGATGGGGACACCGGTGATTGCGGCGGCCCACGGCCACGCCGCCGCCAACGGGATTGGGCTGGTGGCGGCCTGTGACCTGGCTGTGGCGGCCGAGGGGACGCAACTGGGCGCGACGGCCCCAAAGGTCGGGCTGTTCTGCATGGGGCCGGCGGTGCCGCTGATGGGCGCGGTCACCCGCAAACGGTGTCTTGAGCTGTTGCTCACGGGCGAGCTTGTCGACGCCGAGACCGCCCGGGAGTGGGGGTTGCTCAACCGGGTGACCGACGCCGGCGCCCACGTCGAGGGTGCGATGGAACTGGCCGAGACCATCGCCACAAAGAGCCCGACGGCCGTCCAGCGCGGCAAACAGGCCTTCTACGAGATGGCTGACATGTCCTACGGGGAGGCGCTGGCTCACTCGAACGGTCGGTTCGCGGAACTGTGTGCAACGGCCGACGCGGAGGCGGGTGTCGACGCGTTCCTCGACGGTGACCCACTGGAGGCCGAGGAGTGGCCGGAGGGGTGAGACCCCGGCGCGCCCCAACCGCCGGCAGCGACGACCGCTACCCCCCTCGGGCAGGGGTAATATTTTCCTCTCCGGGCGAGTATGCGCGAGTAGTGGTAGCATGAAACAGGAGATGACGACACTCGACTTCCTCGACCGCGCGGTGGATATCTACGACGACGTGACCGGCGTCGTCGCCCACGACGGGACCGAGTACACCTACGCCGAGGTCGGCGAGCGGGTGAGCAGGCTGGCCAACGCCCTCGCCGCCCGCGGCGTCGAACAGGGTGACCGGGTGGCACTGCTCGCGCCGAACACCCACTACTTCATCGAGACGCTGTACGCGACCAACACGCTCGGGGCGGTGTTCGTCCCGCTGAACTACCGGGTCAAGCCCGACACCGTCTCCTACATCCTCAACGACTGCGAGGCGGCGACCGTCATCGCGGACTACGACTTCGCCCACAAGGTCGAAGCCGTCCGCGACGAGGTGCCGGCCGAGACGTTCATCGGCTACGATGCCGACGACATCGACGGTGACTGGGCGGACTACGAGGCGGTGCTCGCCGAGGGCTCCCCCGAGGCGCCTGCCCGCCCCGAGATCCGTGAGGACGACGACGCCAGCATCAACTACACCTCCGGCACTACGGGCGACCCGAAGGGGGTCGTCCGCACACACCGGACCGAACACTGGCACGCGCTCGTCCTCAACCAGCACATGGAGATCCGCGACGACGACACCTACCTCTGGACGCTGCCGATGTTTCACTGCAACGGGTGGGGCCACACCTACGCGCTCACGGGGACAGGCGCAACCCACGTCTGCCAGCGCACCTTCGACGCCGCCGACACCTTCCGGCGGGTCCGGGAGTACGATGTCTCCTTCATCTGTGGGGCGCCGACGGTGCTGAACAACCTGATCCAGTTCCACGAGGAGGAGGACGTCGAGACCACAGGCGACCGCGAGTTACGGATCGCCACCGCGGGGAGTGCGCCCGCCACCGCGACCATCGAGACCGTCGAGGACGACTTTGGCTGGCGGATCATCCACATCTACGGGCTCACCGAGACCGCCCCCATCATCACCACCTCCAACTCCCCGCGCCGGCTGGCCGAACAGGGCCGTGACCTGAAGATCACGCAGGGCTCGGAGACGCTGTGTACCGAGGTCCGGGTCGTCGACGAGGACGGCACGGACGTCCCCCGGGACGGGCAGACTGTCGGGGAGATCGTCGTCCGGGGCAACCAGGTGATGGACCGGTATCTCAACAAGGCCGAGGCCACCGAGGAGGCGTTCAACGCCCGGGCCGAGGGCTACTTCCACACCGGCGACCTGGCGGTCTGGGACGAGGACGGAATGGTCTCGGTCCAGGACCGCAAGAAGGACATCATCATCTCCGGCGGGGAGAACATCTCTAGCATCGAACTCGAGGACACCCTCTACGACCACCCCGGCGTCGGAAAGGCTGCGGTGGTGCCGGTCCCCAGCGAGGAGTGGGGTGAGACGCCAAAGGCGGTGGTCGTCCCGGCACCCGGCAGCGACCCCAGCGAGGAGGACATTCTCGGGTTCTGTGACGACCGGCTGGCCGGCTACAAGACCCCCTCGAGTGTGGACTTCGTCGAGGACCTGCCCGAGACTGCGACCGGCAAGGTCCAGAAGTACGAACTCCGCGCGGACTACTGGGACGAGGAGGAGCGGATGGTCGGCACGCAGTGAACGCTGTGACGGGTGACCCGGGTCACCGGCTAGCCCACACTTAAGCCGGTCCTACCCCTGGGTCGGGTATGGAGACAGCCGACATCGACGACATCGACGCGGTACCGCACTTCCTCGGCGCGAACAGCCACCGCAAACCCCTGGCCCGGGCGGTCGAGGGGATGGACTTTGCCTGCACCTACTTCGAACTCGAGCCCGGGGACTCCTTTTCCGGCGGGTTACACACCCACACCGACCAGGAGGAACTGTTCCTCGTGCTGGAGGGGACGGCGACCTTCGAGACGGCGGCCGGCCCCGGGGCCGAGCGCGAGACGACCGACGTCGGGCCACACGGGGCGGTTCACTTCGAGGCCGACGGCCACTTCCAGCAGGGTCGTAACGAAACCGACGGCGTCGT
>JBLGCN010000309.1:0-3163 GCA_047617405.1 Natronomonas sp. | reverse complement strand
GGGCGGCCACTCAGACCACCCCCAGGCCGGTGAAGATGACGTAGGTCACAGTGACCAGTGCTCCCGAGTGAAGCAGAGCCTCGTACCGGCCGCGGCTGGCCGTGCCGGCGAACCACCCACAGGCGATAACCGTCGCCTGTGCAACCAGGTAGAACCGCCAGCGGTCGCGGGCCGGGTCGACCGCGTTCGGGTCCAGCGCCATCCCGGTGTTCGTGTCGGCGACCGTCGACAGCTGTGCGAACCCGTCCAGCACGGAGGCGTTGACTGCGACGACGATCCCCACCACCAGCAGGGCCGTCGTCCATCCGACCGCAACGTAAACTAACAACCGCGACCGGAGCTCCTTCCGTTCGTGGTATAACCGCCCGATTTCGGTCTCCAGGGTCTCGAAGACCTCCTCGGTGTCGCTGCCGGCCTCCAGAGCACCGACGACGAGCCCGACGGTCTGTGAGGCAAGCGGCGTACCGACCCGCTCGACGAAGCGGTCGAGCGCGCTCGCCCGCACGTCGCTGGCGTCCTCGGGACCGGTCGTCAGCCCGAGATTGAACGCCAGGTCCTCGACGTCCGGCTGGAGTGCCCCGAGGTCGACCTCCTGTGCAACCCGGCGAACCGCCTCGGGAAACGGGCGGCCGAGGCTGACGTGGCCCGAGACCGCGTGAACGAAATCGCGGATCTCGCGGTCCTTTGCGTCGTCACGGCGGGCGCGCCGGACGGAAATCGCCCCGACCGGCAGCCCGTAAGCGGCGTAGGACAGCAGGACGACGTTGACCGGCGGGGCCCCGAGCCACCAGAGGACGGCCCCGGCAGCCGCGCCGACGGGCAAAAGCGTGAGCGCTGCACTCGCCGGGTTCGAGGGAGTCGAGGCGAGGACCGCCCCGGGCGTCTCGGGCCGGTCGTAGGTCGGCACGGAGTGGTCCGTCGGGCGCAGCGAGGCGACTGCGCTGGCGGCGCCGGCCCCGACGACGAGGATGAACGCCACGGCGGCGTAGACCAGAAGCGCCCGGGTCGTGACGGTTCCGAACGGGGTCGAAACGGGGGCGGAGAGTCCGGGCGCGAGCGCGCTTGCGACGGTGAGGATCAACACCGCGAGTGCCGGGAAGATCAGGAGGACGACGAACAGCTCGGCGAGCAACTCGAGATAACCGCTGGCGCGCTCGTGGACGCGGGCCTGGCGCTGGGAGAGCAGCCGGCCCTCCATCTTGAGGTAGCTCTCCAGGGCATCGGTCCCCTGGGCGGCGTGCTCGCGAAACTTCAGGAGAAACGGCGAGAGTAGGTCCCGGGAGGGTGTCTCGCGGGCGACCATCGACAGTCCTTCGTCGAGACTCCCCGTGAGGGCCGCCTTGTTCAGCGCTGCACGGAAGGAGCCGGCAGTCGCGCCGTATGCGTCCTGGTCGGCGACCCGGGCGAGCATGTCCCGCTGGCCGCTATCCCCGGAGGCAAGCACCCGGAGATACCGAACGGCGCCCGGGAGTGTGCGCTCGATCTCCTCGCGCCGGACAGTAGCAACCCGGCTCAGGTAGACGCCGCCGCCCCTGACGACGAGCCACCGGACCAGGGCGGCGAGCAGGACTGCGAGCACGAGCGCGGGATACACCCGGGAGACGGAGGGCAGCGAGAGCCGGTTCAGCACCGGCAGACCGCTCCCCAGGAAGGAGAACACCGCACTCACGGCAGAGGAGGGGACGAGCACGGCACCGGCGAACGTGCCAAGCGCGGTGAGCAGCGCGAGTGTCCACGCCAGCCCGTAGACGCGGGCGATGTAGACGTCGAAGCTGGTCGAGAGCCCCGCCGCCCGGTAGCGCCGCCGGTCGCGCTCGTGACCCTCGCTGTCGGCGTGCCGGGAGAACAGGGCGTAGAGGCCGCGGTCCACCCGACTCAGCGACCGCTCACTCATTGTCCCGCCGGCGGAGCCGTTCGACGGTCGCCGCCTCCTCGGTCCGCAGGTCCGCGAGCAGGTCGAACAGCTCCTCGAAGTCGTCGATCCCCTGGCGGACAAAGTACTCGACGTACCGGTGTTTTCGGCGGAACTCCTCCTCGACGGCTCTCACGGGGCGGTCCGTGAGCTCTGCGACCCGGTGGAGCGTCCGCAGCTCCAGCGCGCGCCCCTCGTCGCCGAGGTCGGGATGGTCGTAGGCGAAGCGGAACTCGCCGCCCTCCGTGCGCTCGGCGACGGTGTTCCAGTAGACCGCCGTGCCGTTCTTGCGGACCGACCCGCAGCCGGCCTCGCGGTCGAGGTCCCGGAATTCCCCCTCGCTCAGGAGTTCGACAACTTGCCCGACGTACCGCTCGCCGTCGACGTGACGCGGGAACACGACGAGGTCCAACTCCCGCAGCAGGTACGGCGGCAACCCCTGTTCGATGACGCGGTTGACCAGCGACTCGATATCCTCGGCGTGGGTCGTCCCGATCAGGCCGTGGCCCGTGTTCAGCGACTCCGCGAACGTCTCGAAGCTCGCGGTAGTGTTGACCTCGGCGATGATCTCCACGTCGGGATTCAGGTAGTTGGCCTGTGTCATCAGGTCTGCCATCGTCACCCGCTTGTAGCTCTCCTGGTGGTCCCGCGTCGTCAGCGAGACGCCGGTCTCGTGGGGCAGGCGAACCTCCCGGGAACCTTCGTCGATGCTGATCGGCCGGTCCCGGAACGGGACGAACGGCATATGGGCGTTCATCAGCGTCGTCTTCCCGACCCCGGTCGGACCCGAGAAGAGCACGACCCCGTGGTGTTCGTAGACCAGCCACAGCAGCGCCACCAGCTCGGTCGGGAGGCTGTCCGACCGGACGAGGTCGGCCGGTGTGAGTGCATCCGCGGACTGCTTGCGGATCGAGATGTGGGGGCCACCCTCGCTGACCGTCGGCAGCCCGACGGCACACCGGATCGTCTCCTCGACGCCGTCGGGGCTGAGATTGACCTTCGCGCTGGGCGTCGAGGCGTTGAGTTCCGTCCCGTCCGCGGCCGCGAGTTGCGTGACGACGTTGACGAAGTCGCTCTCCTCCTCGAAGACGAGGTTGGTGGGGACGCGCTCGTCGTGGCCGGTGTCGGTCCGCGGGACCACCTTCACCCGCTCGCCGACGCGGTTTGCCTCGATGTCCTCGAGCGTCGGGTCCCGGACCGGGATGGTGAGCTTGCCGTAGCCGACGTAGTCCCGGAGAACGTAGTAGACCA
>JBLGCN010000308.1:0-3171 GCA_047617405.1 Natronomonas sp. | reverse complement strand
ACTCTCGACCCCGACCTCGTCGACCACCTCCTCGGTGACGTGGTCGACCAGCGCCCGGAGGTCGTCTGTGCGCGAGATGAGCCAGTCGACGCCCTCCTTTGTGACCTCGTAGCGGCCGCGCCCGAGTTTGTCGACACGGCCCTGGTCGATCAGCTCACGGAGGTAGTTGCTCACCGCCTGTGAGGTGACGCCGATTGCCTCGGCGATTTCCTGTTGGCTGACTGCCGGCTGTCGCTCGGCGATCTGGACGAGAATGCGGTACTGGGTGGCGTCTCGCTTGCTGTCGAGCACGCCTGAACTCCGTTCCCCGTCGCCGCTGTCGCTCATCACTTGCGTTCCGGGCGCCGAAAACAAGTATTTTTGCACTCCCGCGGGGCGCAGACCCCCGTGACGGGCGCTCTGCCGCCCATTTGCGAAAGTGGCCTTTATCTAATACAACCAAACTTGTTTAACCCTCCACGTTAGTTGTAGACGCATGGGACGTGTCACACTCCCAGTAGACGCAAAGGCAGGCCCGACCAAGCCGGAGGTCCGGTCGGTGCTGCTTGGCAAACTCGGCCTGAGCCGGAGCGACCACTTTGTCGACGTGGGTTCGTGCACCGGTGCCGTCACCATCGAGGCGGCGCGGGCGGCTGGCCGGGTCACTGCCGTCGAACGTAAGGAGCAACGGCTGGAGGCAACGCGGGACAATCTCGCGGCAAACCCCACCGGTGCGGACGTCGAGTTGCGGCGGACCGAGGCGCCCGAGGGGCTCCCTGACGACGCCGACGTGATGTTTCTCGGCGGGAGCCGCAACTTCGAGGACGTACTCGACCACGCCGTCGCGACCGGGGTCGACCGGGTCGTGATGAACGTCTCCCGGCTGGAGGTCGCGGGGGAGGCCGTCGATGCCTTCCGGGAGCGGGACCTGCTTTCGGAGGTCGTCCAGTTCCAGGTCAGCCACGGCTACCAACTCGCCGGTGCGACGAGTTTCGACTCACAGAATCCGGTTTATATGCTCGTCGGCGGCACGGGAGCAGCCGCGGACGGGGGGTCCGGATGACCCTCTACGGCGTCGGACTCGGCCCGGGCGACCCGGGTCTGGTCACGGTAAAGGGCAAACGCGCCCTGGAGGCCGCGGACGTCGTCTACACGCCCGGCCGGCTCTCCCGGTCGGTCGCGACCGAGTACGTCAGCGAGGACAGGCTGGGTGACCTCGACTTCCCGATGACCCGCGACGAGGAGACGCTCCGGCAGGCCTGGCGCGACGCGGCAGAGCGGGTCGCCCCTGCCGCCCGCGACGGTGACGCGGCGTTCGTCACGCTCGGGGACCCTAACGTCTACTCGACGTTTGGTCACCTTCGCCGGACGCTCGATGCGTTCCACTCTGGGGTCGAGGTGGAGTTGGTCCCCGGGGTCAGTGCAGTCACGGCCTTTGCCTCGGCGCTGGACGTCGAGGTGGCTGCCGGCGGCTCGCTGGCGCTGCGCGAGGCCGCGAACGGCGCGGCCCCGACCGGCCCGCCGCGGATGATCCTGTTCAAGGTGACCGACGTACCCGAGACGGCGCGCAAACTCGAAGCGGCGGGCTACGATGTCGTGTTCGGCCGCCGGCTGTACATGGAACAGGGCGAGACGGTTGTGACCGACGAGCCCGCGGACCTCGCCGAGCGAGACTACTACACACTGGCCTACGCCGAACAGCCCGGCGCCCGCCAGCAGCGCGCGACGGACGCGTTCGTCTCGGCCGACGGCGGCCGGGTAACGGGAACCGAGCATATCGACGAGGAGCGCTCGGAAGGGGTGTTGTGTGGTGACGGGCTCGCTCACCGGGAGGTGCCCGATGAGTGAACCAACAGCCGGCGACCGCCAGGAGGGGATCCCGTTTATTGGCGCCGGCCCCGGTGACCCCGGCCTGCTGACCGTCCGGGGCCGCGGGCTGTGCGAGGAGGCCGACCTCGTCGTACACGCGGGGTCACTCGTGAACAGCGAACTGCTGGAGGAGTTCTGTGCGGACGCCGAGCAGGTGACGAGTATCGGAAAGGACCTCGAGGAGCTGGTGCCGCTGATGCGCGACGCGTACCGCGAGGGGCGGACCGTGGTCCGCCTCCACAGCGGTGACCCCGCCATCTACGGGGCGGCGCTGGAGCAGATGGATGCCCTGGAGTCCGAGGGTGTTCCGACCTACTTCGTGCCGGGCGTGACCGCTGCCTTTGCCGCGAGCGCCACGCTCCGGACGCAGTTGACGCTCAACGAGGTGGCAAATCACGTCGCGTTCACCCGCCCACAGGGGGAGACCCTGACCGAGGAGGAGGACCATATCGCCGACTTCGTGCGCATGGGTGACGTGACCACGTGCATCTACCTGGGGACCCACGCCGTCAGCGAGACGATGGACAGACTCCAGGCGGATGGGGTCGACCCCGAGACGCCCGTTGTCGTCGTCTACCACGCCTCCTGGCCCGACGAGGACGTTATCCACGGCACCGTCGAGACGATCGGCGAGCAGGTCGAGGCGGCGGGCTACCGCGCCTCGGCGCTGGTGGTCGTCGGCGACGCGGTCGGCGGCGAGGGGTACGAGCGCTCCTACCTGTACGGCGGGTGGGCGAACCGAGGCGGCGAGACGGAGGCCGATGACTAATGAGCACTGACAACACGACCGACGGGAGTACAGATGACTCGGGCGGACACTGCGCGACCCCGGACAGCGACGGCGAGGTGGCCGAGGAGATCGCAATCATCTCCTTTGGCCGGAAGATGGAGACCGCCGAGGAGATCCGCGAGGGGGTCGGCGACCGCTACGAGTCGGTCGATATCATCGAGTACCACGGCGGCGTCTTCGCCGAACACTGGGGGGAGTACGACTGCTTCGTTGGGCTGATGGCGAGCGGCATCGCGATGCGAAAAACCGCCCCCCTGCTCGACGACAAGTGGGAGGACCCCGCGGTGGTCGTGGTCGACGAGGAACTGACGTGGGCGATCCCCCTGACCGGCGGACACCACGGCGCCAATCAGGTCGCCGACGACCTCGCCTCGATGGGGGCGGTGCCGGCCATGACAACCGCCTCGGAGGCCGCCGGAAAGCAGGGTGTCGAGGAGCGCGCGAAGGCGCTCGATACCCACGTCGTCAACGGTGACTCGACGGTGGCAACAAATCTCGCGGTCCTCGACGAGAATCTTGGCCCGGTCGCCCGT
>JBLGCN010000307.1:0-3183 GCA_047617405.1 Natronomonas sp. | reverse complement strand
CGAGGACGGCGAGTTCGTCGGCAGTATCGAGGAGAAACTCGCCCAGGCGCGGATGGCCGACAACGTGGAGATGTTTCTCTCGCGGGGGCTGGCTGTCGGGGTCATCGCCGGGCTCGCGCTGTGGGTGTTCGGCGGGTGGCTGTTCGTGCAGGCCTTCGTCGGCTCCGACACGACGCTCATCGGGTTACCGGTTCCGGAGACCGTCCTACCGGTGGTCAACGCGGTAAAGGGGCCGGTCCTCATCGGTCTCGCCGGGCTCCTCTTTGGCTCGGTCGGCTTTATTATCGGCTTTGGCTCGCTGGTGTCGATCCCGTACTTCCGGGCCGGGGCGCGCAAACGCGAGATCAACGTGCTCCTCTCCGACTCAATCGCCTTTATGTACGCCCTCTCAGTGGGTGGGATGAATCAACTGGAGATCCTCCAGGCGATGGCAAAGGCCGACGACACCTACGGGGAGGTGGCCCAGGAGTTCCAGTCGGTCGTCCTCGAGACCGAGTACTTCGACACGGACTACCGAACGGCGATCCGGAACCAGGCCATCGAGACCCCCAGTGACGAGCTCTCGCAGTTTCTGACGGACATGCTCTCGATCATCAACTCCGGGGGTGACATGACCTCGTTCCTCGAGGACCAGAAGGACAAGCACATGCGCACCGCAAAGCAGGAACAGGAGAAACTGCTCGACACCCTGGAGCTGTTCGGCGAGATGTATATGACCCTCTCGCTGTTCCCGCTGCTTTTGATCATCATCCTCGTGATCATGCAGATGATGGGCGAGGCCCAGGCGATGCTGCTGTACGGGACGGTCTACGGGCTGATCCCGCTCATCGGTGTGGGCTTTCTCGTCCTCACCTCGACGGTCACCCAGGACAGTATCGGTGACGGCTACATCCGGGCCGACGCGGGCGACGATATCGACCCCAAGGGTGGGAACGGGGGCGGGATCGGTGTGTTCAACCCCGGCCTGGTCGAGCAGTACACCGGCGACCACGGCGTCTTCGACCGGATCAAGCGCCGGGAGGGGACATACGAACTGCTCGAGATTCTCCGGGCGCCACACCACTTCTTCAAGGACCACCCGATGCTGGTGCTTGCGGTCACCGTCCCGTTCTCGATGCTGGTGCTCGTCGCCGCCGTTCTGACGGGGAATGCACCCCTCTCCTTCGACGGGATGGTCGCCCAGCCCGTCTGGAGCACGTTCATCTGGTTCTACGTGCCGATGTACCTCAATTTCGTCCCGCTCGCGGTCTTCTACGAGTGGAATGTCCGCTCCCGTCGGGGGGTGCTCGGGAGTCTCTCCGATAACCTCCGAAAGCTCGCCAGCGCAAACGATACCGGCATGACGCTGCTTGAGTCGGTCCGGGTCGTCTCGGACACCTCCTCGGGCAAACTCGCCGACGAGTTCGAGACGATGCACGCAAAGGTCAACTACGGGACCAGCCTGAAGGAGGCGCTCCGGGAGTTCAACAACAGCTACCACATCCCCCGGTTGGCCCGGACGGTAAAGCTCATCGGCGAGGCACAGGAGGCCTCTCACCAGATCCAGGATGTCCTCTCGACGGCGGCACAGGCCTCCGAGAATCAGGACGATATCGACCGCGAACGCCGCGCCCGCACGCGGATGCAGATGGTCATCATCATCATGACCTACTTCACACTACTGGGTGTGATGGCGCTGCTGAAACTGCAGTTCCTCGAGGTGATGGCCGGCCTGGCACAGTCCGCGGGCGGCAGCGGCGGCGGAAGCGGGGCCAATCCTGCCGGGAGTTTCAGCGGCGTCGACACCGAGGTGCTCTCGCTGCTGTTTTTCCACGCCGTCACCCTGCAGGCGGTCATCTCCTCGTTCATCGCGGGCTACATCCGCAACGTCGAACTGGTCTCGGGCGTGAAGTACGCTGTTGCGCTCTCGACGGTTGCCCTGCTGGTGTGGGTTGCGGTCAGCGCGGTCTCCTCGGGCGACAGCGGGAGTAGCGAGTCACTGCTCCTGGTCGCCGGCGCGACCGGCCCCGCCACAGCCCGCGCGGTCCGGGCCCGCGTCTCCCGGTATCTCCCGGGCGCGAACGGCGGCGGGTCGACGACGGACCGCCGGAGCCACGACCGGTCGGGGCCGGCCGGTCGCCGGAGTCGGTCACGCCGTGGTGGGCGGCGCCGTCCACGGCGTGCCGGAGGACCGGGTCGCCGGTAGCGCCCGGCTACTCCTGCGCGAACGAGTCGTCGAGGTCGTCGGCAACACTGCCAAGCGCCTCGTGGGCGTCGTCGAGGTCGGCCATCCCCTCGAGCATGGTGAAGAAGCCGTGGATCATCCCCTCGTAGTTGCGGTACGCGACGTCAACCCCGGCGGCCTCGAGTGCCTCGGCGTAGGCCGCCCCCTGGTCGCGCAGCGGGTCGAAGCCGGCGGTGATGACGGTCGCAGCCGGCAGCCCCGAGAGGTCTCCGGCCTCGAGCGGGTTGGCGTAGGGGTTGGCCCCGTGGACGTCGTTTGGCACGTATGAGTCGTGGAACCAGTCCATGTCCTCGGCCTGGAGAAAATAGCCCTCACCGAACTGTTCCATCGAGGACCAGTCGTCACTGCGGCTAGTTGCGGGGTAGACCAGCACCTGTCGGTCGACCGCCGGCCCATCGAGGTCCCGGGCCAGCAGTGAGACGGCCGCAGCCAGGTTACCGCCCGCACTGTCGCCCATCACCGCGAGATTGTCGTCGGTGTCCAGTTCGTCGGTGTCGGCCGCCCAGACGGTCGCCGTGTAACAGTCCTCGACAGCCGCCGGGAAGGGGTGTTCGGGCGCAAGCCGGTAGTCGACCGCGACGACGACGCTGTCGGTCTCGTTTGCCAGGTAGCGGCAGGTGAGGTCGTGACTCTCCAGGTCGCCGATGACGAACCCACCGCCGTGGTAGAAGACCACCGTCGGAAAGGGGCCCTCGCCGTCAGGGCGGTAGACCCGGACCGGAACCTCGGGGCCGCCGTCGTAGCCGGGGACGGTGCGGTCCTCGACAGCCCCGACCTCGGGGCCATCGACCTCCGGTTGTAGCTCCGAGTAGACCTCGCGGGCCCCCTCCGGACCGTACTGGTTGAGCGGGAGGATACCGGCCTCGTCTATCTGTTCGAGGACGTCCTGAACCGCCGGGTCCGGCTCGTCGGCTGCTGTTGGCTGCATAGGACTGTCTGTGTCCGGCGACGGTATAATA
>JBLGCN010000306.1:0-3199 GCA_047617405.1 Natronomonas sp. | reverse complement strand
CCGACCCCTTCTCGAGTTCCCGCTCGTAGGCGGCGTCACTGACCGTGCACACGGCCAGCCCAGGGGGCATCGCGAAGGCCTTCTGGGTCGAGGTGAAGATGCAGTCGATATTGTGCCCCTCGATGTCGATGTAGTCGCCGCCAAGACAGGAGATGGCGTCGACGATAAAGTAGGTCTCCGGATAATCACCGAGCAGGTCACCAACCGCCTCCACGGGGTTGCGCACACCCGTCGAGGTTTCGTTCATCACTATCCCGACGGCGTCGTAGTCGCCGGCCTCCAGTGTGTCGCGGATGTCCTCGGGCCTGACCGCCTGGCCCCACTCGTACTCGACCCGGTCGACGTCCTTTCCGAGGCGCTCGGCGACGTTTGCCTGGCGCTCGCTGAACGCCCCGCTCGTGGGGATGAGCATCCGGTCGTCGACGAGATTCAGTGTCGTCGCCTCCCAGAACGCCGTGCCCGAGGCCGTGAGCACGATGACGTTCTGGTCGGTGCCGAGAAACTCCTTTGTGTCCTCGACGATAGTCGTGTAGAGGTCGGTCATCCGGTCCATCCGGTGACCGAACATCGGCTCGGCCATCGCCTCGACAACGTCCTCACGGACCTCGGTTGGACCCGGGAGATACAGCGTCTTTTCGGGGTAGTTATCCCTGTATTCCTGTTTTTTCGTCACGGCAGCCACCTCGTATATCCAACCCTCGCAGCCGCGGGGCATGGGCGTTTTGATGCCGGCCGGCCGGTGACATCCGGCCGCCGTCTGCGGAGCCCCGACCACCGACGGGTGTGCAGCAACAGACGCGACCCTCATACCGAGGCCAGGCCGGCTGTTCTCGCCCGCCACGCCCGGCGGGGTCGGGACCGTCGACGGCTCGGCCCCGCTCCTCAGGCGCGCTCGCCGTCGTGGCCGACCGACGCCCGCTCCGGTGTGACCCGGAGCAACGCCGGGAGCGCGAGGACAGCGATGGCGACCTCGGCGAGGCCAACGGCCACGAAGGCCGCGCCAAAGCCCTCACTCGCCGCGACGGTGGCCCCGCCGACGACGCCGGCGAGAAATCCGAGACTCCCGAAGACGTTGAACCCGCCCATCGCGACCCCACGGGTGTCGCCGGCCAGGTCTGTCACCAGCGCCATCGTCGCCGGCGCAACCAGCGCCCCGAGCACACCCACGACGACCATCGTCGCAACCGTCAGCGGCACCGACGGCGCCAGAAAGACACAGACGATGGCGACACCGTAGAACAGCGAGCCGACGGCGACCGGGACCGCCCGACCCACCCGGTCCGAAAGCCGGCCAAAGGGGTACTGTAGCAGCGCAAACGGGGTGAAGAAGGCGCCGAGCAGGAGCCCGGTTCCCGCGGGGTCGAGACCGAGTTCGGTCCGGAAGTACACGGTGCCCACGAGGGCAAAAAACCCGGCTGTCAGGCGGTCGACGAAGCCAAAGGCAAAGGGGACGCCCAACTGTGGTCGGCGCCGGAGGACACCGACGGCAGCGCGGACGCCACCACGGCCGCCCGCCGGCGCCCGGTCCTCGACCAGCCCGGCAACGGCAGCGGCGACGAGGAGCAGGGTGCTGGCGGCGTAGAGCGGAACGAACGGGCCCAGCCCGTACAGCTGGCCGCCGACCGGCGCGCCGAGTGCGGTGCCGGCGCCGATGGCGATCCCTGCGGCACCCATATTGCGGCCGTGGCCGCCGGGCAGGTCCATCAGCGTCGTGACGGCGAGTGAGAACGCGCCGATAGTCGCAGCGCCCTGGAGAAACCGGAGGCCGAGCACCGCCGCGTACGGGAGCCCGAGGAGGGGGACGAGCGCGACCGCGAGATAGCCCGCGGCGCCAAGGACCGCGCCGGCGACGACAAAGCGCCGGCGCCGCCCGGCGGCGTCGCTGGCGGCCCCCCAGAGCCCGGCGAAGAGGACGAACCCGAGAAACTCGGCGGTCAGGAACCACTTGCCGGCGCTGAGGACGGCGTCGACGTTCCCGCCCCAGGAGGCCGGGGTTCCGCCCAGCGCGCTCACGAGCGCCGGGATGTCGGGGTACAGCGCCACCTGCCCGAACAGGACGATAAAGACGACACCGGCGAGCAGCGCGCGGTCCCGGCGGTCGGTAGCCACACCTGTCGGTCGGTGGTCCGGGCAATTGCCAGTGACGGTTTCGGTCGGTCCGTGACCACCGGGGTGAGACCGCCTCAGACCGGTAGCTTCTCGACGACGTCCCAGCCGCGCTCGTCGAGGACGGTCACGGTTCGCCCGGCAAAGACGTAGAGATAGTCGCCGACGTAGCGGGCGCGGGTCACCGGCTCCGCGGTCTCGACGCGGCGCTCGACGCCGAGGCTGCTGTTCGTGTAGCCGACGGCGAGTGCCTGTTGGCCGGCCGGCAGGACGAACACCTCGTGTCGTCGGTCGATGCTGAAGGCGTGGTGGCTGTCGGCGACGGCCGACCAGCCCGCCCGCAGCCGGAGACTGTCGTCGACGACCGGGTCGGTCGGGTCGGAGACGTCGAACAGGACCGTCTTGACGCGGCCGTCCTCCTCGCCGACCCCCAGTACGTGGCCGTCATCGACCGGGTGGAGATACGTCGAGAAGCCCGGCAACTCCAGCGTGCCACGCTCGACGGGGTCGGCTGGGTCGGAGAGGTCGACGACGTGTAGCGGGTCGACCTGCCGGAAGGTGACCACGTAAGCGGTCTCACCGACGTACCGGACGGCGTAGACCCGCTGGCCCTCGCCCATGCCTGTCACCGAGCCCCGCCGGTCGAGTGTCCCCCGCTCGAGCGTGTAGAGGTCGTTTTCGCTCTCGCCGCTGCCGTAGCCCGGGATGGTGGTAGCAACCCGGAGGGTGCCGTTGTGGCTGGACAGCGAGAACTGGTTCAGCGGCTCGCCGGGGACGCTCCCGTGGGCGGCGACCCCGAGCTGTTCGCCGAGTTCGACCCGGACGACGCCGGTCCGGGTGAGGTTGCGCGTGCGTTCGCCCAGATACTCGCGCAGTCCGTCCGTGAGTTCGCGGTACACCTCCCGCCTGTCGCGGTCGGAGCGCTCGGCCCACTCCCTGACCCGCTCGGCGACAGCCCGCCACTGCTGGTCGCGTGGCTCGGCGCCGCGGACCATCGCAATCTCGGCTTTCACCCCGGCGGGGAGGACGTCGGAGGCGAGCAGGTAGTCGGTCAGCACCGTCACCCGGTCGGTTCGGCTGGTGTATGTCAGAT
>JBLGCN010000305.1:0-3201 GCA_047617405.1 Natronomonas sp. | reverse complement strand
AGCACCACCTCGAGTTCGAGCACCCAGTCGCCCACCTTGCCGTATCTGACGGTGTTCATCCCGCTGGCGTCCGTCGAGAGCATCCCGCCGACCGTGGAGATATCCCCGGAGGTCGGCAGGGAGGGGAGCGTGAGCCCGTCGCCTGCGAGCTGTTCGTTGAGTTCCTCCCCGATCAGGCCGGGCTGGACGTCGACCTGGAGGTCGCCCGGCCGAATCTCGAGCACCCTGTCCATCTGTGTGGTGTCGAGACTTATCCCCCGCTGTGCGGGGGTTGCCCCGCCGCTGAGCCCCGTCCCGGCGGCGTAAGGGGTGACGGGGACACCGCGGTCGGCGGCGGCCGCGACCACCGTGGAGACGTCCTCGGTCGATTCGGGGAAGACGACGACGTCGGGTCGGACCTCCTCGTCCTCAGCTGTCCCCCAGTCGCCGGCGTGATTCTCGGCCGCGGAGTCGCCAAAGGAGACCTGCCCCTCGGGCAGCAGGTCCGCGACGAACGAACAGTCGTAGCCGCGCTCCCGGTCGTGAGCCGTTGTCATGGTTTGGACAGGGCCGCGCGCCCACTTGAGTCTGGCCCATACGGCGTCCGTGCAGGCCTGTCACGCCCGCGACGCACCGGGGGTAGAAACAGGACGGTGTGTCTCGGACGGGCTCCGCGGCCGGCGGTCCCGGTGGCTTTTTGTCCCGGTCCCCCGCACCCCGAACCGATGCAGCCACACACCAGTTGCCGGCGACACGGGAGGCGTGTGTAATGCCGACGAAACCGCTCGCGGAGCTGGAGGCGATGGTCGGTGACTCGAGACAGACCGTCGAGGGGCTCCGGGTCGCCCCCGGAAAGGTTGCCGAGTTCGCCCGTGCCCTCCGGGACGACAACCCCGCCCACTACGACGCCGCCGCCGCCGCGGAGCGGGGGTTCGACGCGGTGCCGGCGCCGCTCACCTTCACCCGGGTCTCGGCGTTCCCACACAACCGCCCGGCAGGGGTCGAGGGGACGGGCTTTGACCTCGGGCTCGAACCCGTCGTCATCCACGGCGAGCAGGCCTACGAGTTCGAGCGGCCGCTGGTGGCCGGGGACGTGCTGGACGGGGAGACGACGCTCGCGGCGGTCTACCAGCGTGAGGGCCGGCGCGGCGGCACGATGACCTTCGTCGAGTACGAGACCGCGTACTACGACCGGGACGGCGACCGCGTCCTCACGGACCGCTCGACGGCTATCGAGACCGAACAGTCCGTCGGCGGCGAGGACAACGGGGACAGCGGTGACGGACGGGCAAGGCAAAAGACCGCCGCCACCGACGACGACCAACTCGAGCGGGAGGACCGCGCCCGGTATCTCGACCCCGGGGAGGGAACGACGATGACCGGCGAGCCGGTCCGGACCGCCGGGGAGGTCGCCGTCGGCGACGAGGCCCCCACACTCACTGTCGAGGACATCCAGCGCCCGGACTTCGTCAAATACGCCGGCGCGAGCGGCGACTTCAACCCTGTCCACTACTCCGAGCCCTACGCCCACGCGACCGGGAGCCGGAACGTCTTCGGCCAGGGGATGCTCACCGCGGGCTACGCGGCCCACCTTGTCGCCGACTGGTTCGGGCTGGCAAACGTTTCGAACTTTCGGGTCCGCTTCGAGGAACAGCTCTGGCCCGGCGACACCATTACCGCGAGCGGCGAGGTGACGACCGTCGAGGAGGGAAGCGATGGGGCAACGGTCGAGGCCGACATCGCCGTCGAGAACGACGAGGGGACGCGGCTGGTCAGCGGCGACTGCGCGGCGCGGCTGTCGTCGGAGTGACCCGCGAGGGCCACACGCCCCTGCGCCGGAGCGGTCAGATAAGCCCGTCCTCGGCGAGGGCGGCGATCTGCGCCTCGTCGTAGCCGGCGTCGGCGAGCACCTCGCGGGTGTCCGCCCCCAGTCGCGGCGCGTGGTCCGGCTCCTCGATACCGGTCTCCGACAGCGACAGCGGCGAGGCGGTGAGGGTCAGTTCCTGGAAGGTGGGGTGTTCGACCGCCTGGAACACCTCGCGGGCCGCCATGTGGTCGAGTTCGGCGGCCTCGCCGATGTCGTTGTGCTCGGCGGCAGGGATACCGGCGTCGTTGAGCGTGTCGACGGCCTCGGCGACTGTGCGCTCGGCGAGCCAGTCCTCGAAGACCGCACTCAGCTTCGCGGCGTCGTCCATCCGGCCCGCGCGGTCCCGGTACTTCTCGGTCTCCCGCAGGTCTGGCCGCTCGAGCAGGTCACAGTAGGCCTCCCACACCCGGTCCGAGAACAGGAGCAGGGCGACACAGACCCACCCGTTCGCTGCCCGGGCGGCGCCGTAGAGCATGTCCGGGCTGGAGTAGGCGTTGCGCCCGCCGGGCTGGGGAACCTCACCCTGGTTGTTGTAGATCTCGAAGGCGCCGTCGACGTGGTGGACCAGCGCCTCCAGCAGGGAGACGTCGACCTTCTGGCCGCCGGCGTCGTGGACGTCACGGTGATACAGCGCGGCGAGCGAACTCGAGAGCGCCGAGAACGCGGCCATGTAGTCCGCCAGCGAGGACTGCGAGCGGATCGGCGGGCGGTCGTCGTCGTAGCCGAGCATCGAGGCAAAGCCGGAGATATGCTGGGCGATGGTGTCCATCCCGGGGTACTCCGCGAGTGGCCCCGTCTCGCCGTAGCCGGTGATGTGGGCGTAGACGAGGTCCGGGTTGCGTTCCCGGAGTGTCTCCCAGCCCAGCCCCAGCCGCTCGGCGACCCCTGGCGGCCAGTTCTGGACGAACACGTCAGCGTCGTCGAGTAACTCGTACATCACCGCCCGCCCGCGGTCGCGTTTCAGGTCGAGTGAGAGCCCGCGTTTGTTGCGGTTGTAGAGTTCAAAGGAGGGGCTAAAGGGTTCGCCGTCGATGGTGCGGGCGCCGTCGTACTCCTCGTCCGTCGCCTCCGCCGGCCGGAACAGTTCGCCGTCCGGCGGCTCGACCTTGACCACCTCCGCACCGAGGTCGGCCATGAAACAGGCACACAGCGGGCCGGCGATCACCTGCCCACAGTCGATGACACGGACGTCCGAGAGTGGATACTCCATGCCCCGCGGTCAGCCGGCGCGGGTTTGAATCTTCGGACGGGAGCCTGTGTCGTGTTCAGATGGTGTGCTGGTAGTCCTCGTCGACCAGCGGCCAGTGTTCGTCGTCGACCGCCGCCATCCGCTCGCGGGCGGCCTCGGTGATGTG
>JBLGCN010000304.1:0-3212 GCA_047617405.1 Natronomonas sp. | reverse complement strand
GGTGACCTACGAGGTCGAACGACAGGGGCAGCGACTCGACACGACCGTCTCGCTCGAGTACACCGACATCGGCACCACCCGCGTCGAGCGCCCCGACTGGGTCGGGAATCTGACCGACCGGACGACCAGGTAGGAGGGGTGCCGGTCTGACGGTCGCTGCTGTTGGGACCCGTGCCGGGGCCGGGCAGGCGGGCTGTGTTCGTCGCCCTTAGCACCGTCTGGCTGGGTCCGGTTCCAGTCTCTATTGTGGGGCGCGTGGAGGCACAGCGTTCGGCCGCAACCGTGGAACGAACCCGCGTCGGGTATCCTGGCACAGTGTCAGGCGGAGGCTTCGACCGCATCGTGGTCGGCGACGACCGACCGGATAGACTCGCAGATGAGATCCATCCCGACCTCCGCCTGCCGCTCGGTCATGACCAGCGGCGGGAGCAGGCGGAGCACACTCTTCTCGCGACCGGCGTACCAGACCATCGCGCCCTTCTGATAGCAGTCGAGCTGGATCTCCTCGACGAGTTCCTTGTTCGGCTCCCCGCCGACGCGGAACTCCACACCGGTGAACTGCCCCTTCCCGCGTACCTGGTGGATCTGTGGAATATCCTCGGCCAGTTCGCGGAACCGCGAGCGGATGTACTGGCCGACGTTCCGGGAGTGCTCCAGCACGTCGTGCTCCTCGACGTACTCGATCGCGCGAACACCGCCGACAAACGCGGGCGCGTTCCCGCGGAACGTCCCGACGTGACCGCCGGGGCCCCACGTGTCGTAGTCCTCGTGGTACATCATCGCGCCGATCGGGAGCCCCGACCCGCCGATCCCCTTCGCCATCGTTATTGCGTCGGGGGTGACGCCCCAGTGCTCGGCCGCAAACCACTCGCCGGTGCGGCCAAATCCGGTCTGGATCTCGTCGAAGATCAGCATCGCGTCGTTGTCGTCGGCGATATCACGCAGCCCCTGAAGAAACCCCTCCGGCGGGACGACGACACCGCCCTCTCCTTGGATCGGTTCGACCCAGATGGCGCCGGGTGTCTCGTGGCCGCCGTACGGGCTCTCGAACTTCCGCTTGACCGCGTCTAATGCCCGGGCACACGTCCCCGCCCGACAGCAGTCGTCGGCGGGGCAAAAGGAGGCGACATCGCCGCCGGGGGCCTCCTCGGCGGGGTTCGGGTACGGCACGTGGACCGCATCCGCGAGGTTCGGCCCGTATCCGTCCTTGTACGACTTGCCGGCAGTGAGGCTGAGCGCGCCGGCGGTCGTTCCGTGGTACGAGCCCTCAAACGC
The DNA here is from genome assembly GCA_047617405.1 of Natronomonas sp. GTDB lineage: Archaea > Halobacteriota > Halobacteria > Halobacteriales > Haloarculaceae > Salinirussus. The sequence goes on along the minus strand of JBLGCN010000304.1, from coordinate 1,937 downwards.
GAGTAGACCGTGACGGCCGGTGTTGTGCTTTGCGAGTTTGATCGAGCCTTCGATGGCGTCGCTCCCGCTCGGACCCCCGAAGATGACCTTGCTGTTGCCGCTCAGCCCGTCCGGTGCAATGCTGTTGAGCCGCTCGATGAACTCGATACGGGCCTCGGTCGGGAAGTCGACCGAGTGTGTGAGGTCGTCCAGCTGTTCGTGGACTGCCTCAAGCACGTACGGGTTCGAGTGGCCGACATTGAGGACGCCAATTCCCGCAAAAAAGTCGAGAAACGTGTTTCCGTCGACATCCCGGATCGTCGCTCCCTTCGCCTCCTCCAGCGCAACGGGCACCCGTCGGGGATAGGCAACAGCGTTACTATCGACCTCACGCTGACGCTCGATGAGTTTCTGTGAACCGGGCCCAGGAACCTCGCCAACGTCCGGCTCCTGTGCAAAGTGGAGTTCGTCTATCGGTGGGCCTGCAGCCATGAGACTACACGGGGCTGCCTCTGTCTTAAGTCTATCTCGGAGCCGGCGTTGTGGGTTGTGGCGGACGGTATCGTATCGGCGACAGGTCGGACGAGCAGGGTGCCGAACACTGCTCTCCGGTCACTCGTGACGGAGCGTAGGGGCCTACTGGTGTCAGCCGGGGTACGAGGGGTTGCTACTATCGAAGCCGGGCAACAGTCCCGCTGTCTCCCTCGTCAACCTCGACTAAGCCATCCTCGGACAGGTCCGAGAGGAGTTCTCGCAGCCACTCCCGTCCGCGCTCACCATCGGGCGTGTAGTCCACACGGATTCGGTGGCCGATGGTGTCTATGTCCAACTCGTCGTACTCGCCGAGAAGCTGAACAACCCGTCCGCGGAACTGCCGGCGACTTCCCTCGAAGCTCGGTTGCGTGGGCACGTCCGGCGCGGTGAAATCGCCTGTCCGGTAGGCGTGACACCACTCGCGCCACGGACAGTTGCGCTCGTCACACCGCGGTGTCTTCCGGCACGCAACACCCCCCAGCTCCATGACCGCGTTGTTCCAGTCTCTGGACGTGTCAGCCGGCATGAGAGTGTCTGCAAGTGTCTCGTAGTCCGGCTCGTCATCATCGGTCCCTGCGACCCGGTACAGGACCCGTTTGACGTTCGTGTCCACGACTGCATCCCCGTTGTTGAAGGCGAACGAGGCGACCGCGTTTGCGGTGTACGGGCCAACACCCATCAACTCCTGGAGGGTCTCGGGGTCACTCGGGAACTGCCCGTCAAACTCCGAGACGACCTGACGGGCGGCCTCGTGGAGGTACGTTGCCCGGTTGTTGTACCCCAGGCTGTGGTCGGTCCAGAACCCGACCACCTCGGCCTGGTCGGCGTCGGCCAGGGCCGCGACGGTGGGCCACCGCTCAACAAACGCCGTCCAGGCCGCAACAACCCGGGAGAGCTGTGTCTGCTGGCTCATGACCTCGGAGACGAGTATCTCGTAGGGGTCGGTGGTCTCTCGCCACGGGAACGAGCGGTGGTCCGCGCGGTACCACGACAGCAGCGCCTCCTGTGCCCGTTCTATGTCGGTGTCTGCGAGGGGGTCAGTCCCGGAGTCAGCCACAGACTAAGATAGGCATGGGCGGAGTAAAAATGAGGCGAACAGGCGACACCGGGTGACAGCGACGCGGTGTGTCGCACAACCGCGGGACGCGTCGCCGTTGCTCGTCAGGTCATGTCGACGGTGGTCCGGCCATCGCTGAAAACTCCTCGGACGGCAGGTTCAGACGAGCGCAAACAGCAGGGCGGAGACCGCACCGATAATTTCCTCCCACACCGAGTAGCCTGTCGTGATGCTGAGGACAGTGTCGGCGGCGAAAAACAGGAAGATACCGGCCCCGATGAAGTGTGCCTTGCGCAGGTCGAACCGATGGGAGAACCGGTAGAAAAACAGCGCGTTAGCCAGGCTCACGGGGATGATCGCCGCCATC
>JBLGCN010000303.1:0-3232 GCA_047617405.1 Natronomonas sp. | reverse complement strand
CGCCGGTGCGGACGACGCTACCGCCGACGCCACCGACGTAGACGCCGGTGAGACGAGCCCCACGTCGGCGGTTAGCCGTGTCGACGACGCCGCCGACGCGGGCGCCGGCGGTGACCGGACTGACGGGGCGGACACCGGTGGCGACCGGGTCTTTGCGGCCCCGTCCACCCGGCGATACGCCCGCGAGCAGGGTGTCGACCTCGCCGACGTCGAGGGGACCGGCCCTGGCGGACGGGTCCTCCAGGAGGACGTCGACGCCTTTCTCGAGGCACAGCGTGCGGAGCCGGCGGAGTCGGCGGTCGACCGGACCGCCGAGCCGGAGACCCCGACCACAGCCACCCCGCCGGCAGCAGACGCCGGGTCGACCGGGGCGGCCACGACCGACGAGTCGGGCCGGGAGGCGGTTGTCGAGCCGCTGCGCGGGCTCCGGCGGACCATCGCCGAGAACATGCAGCGCTCGAAACAGGAGATCCCCCACGTCACCTCCGGCTTCGAGGCCGACGCGACCGAACTGGTCGACCTCAAGGGGCGGCTGGACGAGAAACACGACGCCCACATCACCTACACCGCGTTGCTGGTGAAGGCCGTTGTGCCGGCGCTGAAGGAGTTCCCGCTGGTCAATGCCTCCGTCGACATGGAGGCCGGCGAGGTCACGAAGTACGAGTCATACAACGTCGGCGTGGCCACCCACACCGACGACGGGCTGGTCGTCCCCGTCATCGACGACGCCGACGAGAAGTCGCTGGTCGAGGTGGCAGAGGAGCTGAATACGACCGTCGAGGCGGCCCGGGAACGGGAGATCAGCCCGGCCGACCTCCAGGGTGGGACGTTCACGGTCACGAACACAGGAAGTCACGGCGGTCACGGCACCTTCGGCACCCCAATTATCCGCCACCCGGAGGCGGCGATCATGGGTGTCGGCGCCATCGAGGAGACGCCGGTCGCCGTCGACGGAGAACTCACAGTGCAAGAGCGGATCGGCTTCAGCTTCTCCTACGACCACCGGCTGGTCGACGGCGTCACCGCCGGCCAGTTCATGGAGCACGTCATCGAGGGGATCGAGGACCCCGACATCCTGCTCTCGCGGCTCTGAGGCCCCTCCTAACGCTCACTCCGGTCGCCGCTTTCCCTGGGCACTCCAGAGAGCGGTTCCTCACACGGGGACAACCGACCACGCGAGCCGAGCGTACTCGTAGTCCTGCCTGCTCTCGTTGCGCACGACCCCTCGTCTGTACAGCGGACGGATGCTGCTGGCCTCAGCGCTCACACTGTCCCCGATGACGAGTTCCGACATCTCGTGGCAATAGAGCGGCGCCACACCCATTTCAGTTGGTGATATCTGGAGGTGAACGTTTATCATCGCGAACAGAGGGTGTTGAGCGTGAATAACTCACAAGCCACCCGTCGTAGGTTGTTAACAGGGCTCTCGGTTGGTCTGATACTGACACTCGCTGGGTGTAGCTCAGACGGCGGCGAGTCGAGTGGAAATGACGTACAGGATTCAGACGGAGATGGCGTGGTCGATGGCCAGGACTACGCACCGAGGGACTCCGCTGTGCAAAGTGAATCGGATATACAATCTGGCAGCAGTTCAACCTCGGCTCCTGGGGAAGACGACGGAGCATCCGATTCAGCAACTGACTCCTCATCGCAGACAGCTTCACAGGTAATGTACCCCTCTCAATCAGGTACGTATACCATTACGGCAAGAGACAATTTCGTTGCATGGGAGTTCTCGGTCAGTACAGAGTTCATATTGCAATATCGAGCAATCAATCAGCGCGACGAAAACTACGATTTCGATGTGCTACTATATCGGCCGTCAGGATTTGAGGAGTATCGTGCTATCGCAAACGAGGTCAAGGAAGGAATTCGTCCGGAGTATCTCAGTGGCTCTGCACCGGGAATCAGGTCCGGTGTTGAGGTAACCGACGCTGAGCTATCAGCGGGGACGTATTATCTTGTAATTGACAATACTGACCTGAGTGACGCCGGCGACTTTGGCACCGAGGAGACACGGCGTGTCAGACTCGAAGCAACCACTCAGTCAGTCTAAGCCGACACGAGACTGCACTATATGATTCAGATTCCCGACTACGATGAGTGGTGTTTGACTCGTCCACGCTAGTCTTTCGCTCTCTGACGTCCTCCCGCGACTGACGTCGTGGGGTTCCACGGTCACAGACCGTGCCCACGACGGAGAGGCTCCCCACTCATCGCACCATACGGTGGGGTTGTGGGCCGTGCCAGTGCGGCCCCCGACTCGGATAGCGGGCTTCATTTACCGCCACAACGGCGTGCGTATCCGTACCCCGGGCTCAGTATCACAGCCGGCGAACGCCGACGGAGTCAACGTTTCCCTGGCTGTCGGATTCATCCCGCGGCTGAAGCCGTGGGCTTTCCTCTTGAACCGCTGTAACGACGGAAGATAACCGGGGTAACTCACCGGGGCCCACCCGAACACACCTACCGAAAGCGCTGTTAACGCCAAGTTCGCCAGTGTCGAGTTTCTCCAACCGTGCTTGTTATTGCTCCAGTACCGGTGGACAGAACAGACCATATTCGCTGCTCCTCTGTCCGCAGAGAGAGATTGATTGCCTGTGTCGGTATTAAACCGACTGGCCACTGTCTTCGGTCTGATACCGACGGGATGGTAGAGAGAAACCGATACCCGGTGGAACTCCGGTAACGAAAGCGTCAACCACAAGAACCGTTCCACCAACCATTGCGCCTGCCACCTCAGCGTTACCCTCCGTTCGGCCTGCAAAGATGAAAGCATCCAGTACGAGTAACATCGGAGACGTACACAGAGCGATAGAACTCCAGAACGAGCCACGTCCAAACGCAGCCTTCGTCGTAGGCATTTGATAGCCAAGACGAGTAGAGATATGAACTTCAAGAGTGAGGCTCACTCCGCCTGATGAGGCTGACGTGGCGATTCCAACAATGACACTCGGTATCAGCGCCGTGGCACCGGTCCTCCGAGGATGTGTCCGTGTGACCCCGTCCTCGCCAGGGTGACCGTACTCTGCTACTTGGTTTTATATAGAGCCTCGCCAATTTCCTCTCCACACTCCGGGCGGTGACCAACAGACGGTTGAATCTCTCCGCTGCACTACAGTGCGACGTCGTACAGCTGCAATATCGATAATAAGTCTAAGGTCGACGCGGTCGCTGCTGAGTCCCCCGTCACGACGGTCAAACGAGTTCGCCAGTCACCCGCTTTCTGCCC
>JBLGCN010000302.1:0-3234 GCA_047617405.1 Natronomonas sp. | reverse complement strand
GCGCAATCGATGGACAGTACCGGGCCGGCCACCGGTGTCGACGGCGTCGACGACCACCGCCCGGTCCGCACCGGCCATCGCCTCCAGTGCCATCATCGCGGTGGTCCCCGCGAAACTCGTGTCGACGGCTGTCACGTCCTCGAGTGCCCGGACGACGGCCCGACCGACCCCATCGTCGCCCATCGTCGGGTTCCCGACACCGACAGCGACCCGCCCGCTCATCGGGTCCCTCCCGGTGCGTGTGGCTCGATTTCCGTCTCGAACCGCTCGTCGGGGCCGTAGATGTGGACCCCACACCCCAGACAGGGGTCGAACGACCGGACGGTCCGCATCACGTTCGTCGGGTCGCTCACGTCCGAGACGCGCATGCCCTCCACGGCCGCCTCGAAGATGCTGGGCTCGCCCTCGGCGTCCCGTGGTCCCAGATTCCAGGTGGTCGGTGTGATAATCTGGAACCGGGTCACCCGGCCGTCCTCGATGTCCACCCAGTGAGACAGGGCGCCACGGGAGGCTCCCCAGAGGCCGACGCCGCGCCCGGAGAACTCGTCGGTCCACTCTGTGGTCGTCGGGGCCGAGACGTCGAGTGCGTCCAGCCACCTGCGCAGGTACCCCCGGACGAGCAAGAGCTCCTGTACCCGTGCGGCCAGGCGGTTGAACGTGCTCGACGCGCAGGGCTCGCCCCCCATCTCGGCCCGGATGTCGCCCGGGTCGCGCTCGGCGGCGATCAGCCGCGCCAGCGGCCCGGTCTCCATCGACTGCCCCTCGTACCGGGGGGCCTTGCCCCAGGAGTAGGCTCGGTCTTTCTCCGGTGCGGGCTCGGGTGCGGGTGCCTCGGCGGGTGACCCGCCCGAGTCGCCGGTGTACCAGGCGTGGGAGACGTCCTCGGTGATGCCCGCGACCAGTTCGTCCCGGGAGGGCCGTTCGAGACGCCCGTCCCGGTAGAGTCCCCGGGGCAACACCGGCGAGCGGTCACCCGTCCCGTAGAACAGCCCGTTCGCGTAGAACCGGCCGGGACCGACGCCGAACGCGTCGGCCCCGCACTCGCTCGCGGCGACCAGCACCGAACAGAGGTCGTACAGCCCCGTCGCGTGGTCGGGGACCGGCCCGCGGTTGCGGGCGGCCGCAAGCGCCTCCCCGAGCGCGTCTGTCGGCCCGAGCCAGTCAGACAGCGAAGCGACGGTCTCACGAACCTCCCGCACCGTCGCCGCGTCGGGGTCGGCGGTCACTCCGCCTGGGGCGTATGTCAGCGGGTGTGGTGCGCGGCCGCCGAACTCGGAGAACGCCTGCAGCAGGTCCCGCTGTTGTTCGAGCGCGCGCTGGTACCCCTCGCCCTCGACCGGGTCGAGGCGGTCGAACCCGGTTCCGGCGACGGCGTCGCTGTAATCCGGTCCCGCCAGCGCGAACAGGTGGATGGTGTGGTTCCACAGCAGAAACATCCCCTCCATGATGTCCCGGAGCAGTCGCCCGTGTTCCGGAACCGCGCCGAAGACACCGGCCCGCCGGGCGGCGTCCTCGATGGCGAGGATGGCAGCCTGGCGATGGCAGGTGAAACAGACGCCACACACCATCTGTGTCACCTGTGGTACGTCCGAGGGACGGCGGTCCCGGACGATGTTCTCGATGCCGCGGAACATGTTCATCTCGCTCTCGGCACGGACGACACGTCCGTCCTCGACTTCGAGGGTGGTGCTGTGGTGGCCTTCGATGCGCGTCGTGGGGTCGATTTCGATTTCGGGCATGGTGTCAGAACGGGAGCTCTTTCCAGGCGGTCGGTTCGTCACCGGACAGGCGGTCGTACAGCCAGAGCACGGCGAGAATCGGTGCCAGCGGGAGCGCGAACAGCCCCAGCAGACAGGCCGTGACGGCCCCGACCAGCCCCATCTGGCGGTCCGACGTCGTCTCCGACGGTGGCGTGACGGTCCTGTCGGGGTCTGGTGGCTCGCCGTCGTCGTCACGGTCGGCCCGGTAGAACGGGCTGAAGCGGTCCCAGAAGGCCGGTTCGACACAGCCGATACAGGGAGCCCCGACCTGCCGGCAGACCGACGTCCCGCCGTTGCGCAGGCGCATCGACCCGTCACAGTGGGCGTACACGCCGGCACACCCCGCGTCGTAGAGACAGCCGTCACACCCTGGTTCGTCCGCGAACTCGAAACACTCGTACTCCTCCCGGAGATTGCAGTCGTCGTGGACCAACGGCTCGAACAGCGGGAGCGGCCGGTTGTACCTGTCGAGGTCGGGGTCGTGGCCGTTGAGCACCGTCGCCAGTGTCAACAGCAGGTGCTCCGCGTAGAGTGGACAGCCCGCGACGTTGATGACGGGCAACTCCCGGCCGGTATCGAACGCCGGCCCGAACACGCCGCCGGGTTCGCGCCCGTCGAACTGGAGGCCCCGGGCACCGGTCGGGCTCTCGCCGACGTCGGCGCTGTCGAACCGGCCGGCCGCGGGGAGCCCGCCGAAGGCCGCACAGCTCCCGGCGGCGAGCACCACGTCGGCCTGCTCGCCGAGCTCGAGCACCCAGTCGAGCACCGGTTTGGGGGTGCCCTGCTCGTCGACACCCAGTGTCGCCGCCCGCGGGATACGGGTCGGGATGGCCCCCTCGACAACGAGCACGTCCGGCCCCGACTCCAGTCCCGACATCGCGCTCTCGCCGGCCGCCGTCATCAGCGTCGAGTGGAAACTCACCTGCTCGCGGAGTTCGCCGAGTGTCTTTTCGATTGCCGGGTCGGCGTTCTGGAGCAGCGACACCGTACACCCAGAACAGCTCTGGCCCTGAATCCAGGCGAGTTCGACGGGGCCGTCGATGCCTCTCCGGAGTGCCCGGGTCAGTTCCTCCGCGTGACTGGTGACGACGTTTCCGGCCCCTTCCTCTCTGACGAGTTCGAGGAAGTCCGGACCGACCGGGCGCGATTCGACTGCGCTCGTCTCTGGCTGGTCGACTGACATCGTTGCTGTCTCGACGCGCGGTGACTGTCTCCTGCCGAGTCCGCCGCGGCGCTACCTGGTGTTACGGGTGGACGGTGCTGTATTGGGTCCCTGAATATCCGGGGCCTTCTTGTCGGGACAGCGCCAGCCTGCTCGCTCTCCGGTCTCTCACCAGCCAAACGTCTCGTGAATCTCCCGGCCCTCGTCGTTCAGGACAGGGCCGACAACCTCGCTGACCCCGTCGAGAATCGTCGCGGAGCGGACCGACGGCTCCCCCCCGGTGAACGTCGTCATCTCGGCACCGCTGACGCT
>JBLGCN010000301.1:0-3252 GCA_047617405.1 Natronomonas sp. | reverse complement strand
GGGGTCGAGTACCTGGGCGGCGTGGTCGTCCTCGACGGCAACCAGTGTCGTCTCCTGGCCGTCCTCGCGCCAGCCCAGCCGGGTTGCCTCGGGTCGGTCGGCGTCCTCGAAGGCCGCCTCGTAGCTCTCGCCGGTCGTCAGTCGCACGCCCTTCAGGTTTCCCTGGACGCTGCGGACGAGCACCGGCCCGTCGCCGTCTCCGGTGTCGATCACCTCGCCGGGGCGGTAGGCCGGGAGCCGGGCGAGATATGCCATCCGGTAGACCCGCTCGCCGTCGTCCTCGGTGATGAGCCGGCGGGACTCACTGACCGCACCACCCAACTGCCGGACAACCCGCTCGGCGATGGCCCGGCCGATCTGTGTGGTAGAGACCTTTATATCCAGCCCGCCGTCGACCTCGCCGAGTTCGGTGATGTAGGCCCCACGGTCGCCCTTCCCCTCGCGGTTGTCGACGTACGCCCTGCCGATCTCCGTGGCGCGTGTCAACTCCTCGTCACTGGGCTCGCGGTCGGCGGCCCGGACCTGGACGGTCGCCGCGAAGGAGCCGCCGGCCACCTCGCCACACCGGTCGCAGGTCCCCCGGCTGATCTTCACCGGCACCGTGGCGTCTGCGGTCACCGGTCGCTCCCGCAACAGCCCCGAGAACTGGCAGTGCATCCGGATTGTGGTCTCGTCGACCTGTTCGGGGGCGACCTGCCAGGAGACCCCCTCGGCGTCGACGTGGACACCCAGGGCCTCGGTTACCTCCTCGATGGCGATGTCGGTGTAGTCCTCGGCGCCGACATCGACCCACCGGTTACCACGGTGGACCGCACCGCACTGACCACAGACCATGACCTCCACGCGGCCGGGCGCGTCCACGAGGTCGTGCTCACTGAGATAGCACTCGCCACACAGCGCCCCCTCCGCGACCGCCTCCCCGACGGGGTCGCCACACCGCGGGCAGAAGGTGCCGGACCGACTCATTATCGTGTGTAGGCCGCTCGCGCGGTTAAGCCGCACGTTCCGGTGCCAGCGATACCAGGGCACTGTTGGGGCTGGCCTCCCTCGTGCTTTGTACACCAACCCCCGGTAGCCCTGTCCGGTCGTCCCGTTGCCATCCGGCTGTTTTACTTTCACCAGCCTGTTAACGAGGCTTTATGTGATGGGAGGCACAACCACCGTGTATGTCCGCAACAGAGGACCTTCAAGAGCTGCCAGGCGTCGGGCCGGCGACCGCGGAGAAACTCAAGGACAACGGCTTTGACTCCTACCAGGGGATCGCCGTCGCCAGCCCCGGGGAGCTCTCCAACACGGCCGACATCGGCGAGTCGACGGCCTCCGACATCATCAACGCCGCCCGCGACGCCGCCGACATCGGCGGCTTCGAGTCCGGCGCCACGGTGCTGGAACGACGGGAGCAGATCGGCAAGCTCAGCTGGGGTGTCGAGGAGGTCGACGAGCTGCTCGGCGGCGGGGTCGAAACCCAGTCGATCACCGAGGTCTACGGCGAGTTCGGGTCCGGCAAGTCACAGGTCACCCACCAGCTCGCGGTCAACGTGCAACTCCCCGCGGAGCACGGCGGGCTCGAAGGGTCGGCCATCTTCGTCGACAGCGAGGACACCTTCCGCCCCGAGCGTATCGAGCAGATGCTGCTTGGCCGCCCTGACGAGGTTATCGCCGACGCGATGGTGCTCCACGAGGTGGCCGAGGAGGGCGACGCCGACCCGACCGACGAGACACTTCAACAGGCACTTGTCGAGGCGATCCTCGACAAGATCCACGTCGCAAAGGCCTTCAACTCGAACCACCAGATCCTGCTGGCCGAGAAGGCCCAGGAGATCGCAAGCGAGACCCAGGACGAGGAGTTTCCGGTCCGGCTGCTCTGTGTCGACTCGCTGACCGCCCACTTCCGGGCGGAGTACGTCGGCCGTGGCGAACTCGCCGAGCGCCAACAGAAGCTCAACAAACACCTCCACGACCTGATGCGTGTCGGCGACCTCAACAACACCGCCGTCCTCGTCACCAACCAGGTGTCCGCCAACCCCGACTCCTTCTTTGGCGACCCGACACAGCCCATCGGCGGCAACATCCTCGGGCACACCTCGACGTTCCGGCTCTACCTCCGCAAGTCAAAGGAGGACAAACGGATCGTCCGGCTGGTCGACGCCCCGAATCTCCCCGACGGCGAGGCCGTGATGCGCGTCGACGAGGACGGCCTCATCCCCGAGTAGCTCACCCCTCCGGCTCCGACTGCGCCGGGTCCGGCCCCGCCGCGGAACCGGTCGCGTCGCCCTCGTCCGCTCCGGTGTTGGCCGCGTCCTCGCCGGCTCGGTCCGCGTCGTCCGTGTCGGCCGGCCGCGCCCGCAGGTCCGGCTCCGCGATATGGGTCTGGAGGAACAGTCCCCCCTCCGACCGACGCACCCACAGGAGGAGTAGTACCGCCCCGACAGCAAGCGCCACAAACATCACGACCCCACCCTCCGGGCCGAACGCGCCACCGGTGAGGAGCCGCGGCCCGTCGGGTTCGACCCCGAACAGCGCCGAACTCGTCACCAGCCCGCTGACCGGCAGCCCGTACACCGCCCCGAGCCCGAAGTTCCAGGCCGCGTGGACCCCGACCGCCAGGGCGAGCCGGCCGGTCAGGACGTACGTCCCACCCAGGAGGAGGCCCGCAGCGGTGATGTTGAGCAGCCCCAGCGCCGTGCCCCCGGGGTTGGCGGCGTGCAGGACACCAAAGAGGCCAGCGGTCGCCACGACCGCACCGAGGACGCCACGCCGGCGCCCGAACCGACCCGACAGCCCCTCCGCGGCATTGACGAGCAGATAGCCCCGAACTGCAACCTCCTCGAGGGTTGCGGCCCCGGCGTAAAACAGCGTCCAGAGACCGACACTGGCGAGCGGGCCGGCGCCGGTCACCGTTAGCTGTGCTTCCCGGCCCGTGACTGTCCCGGTGACCGACGCCGCACCCGTCGCCAGCAGTACCGCTACCACGGCTGTCGCCATCGCCACGCCGACAGCGAGGCCGGCGAGACAGTCCCGGTACCATCGACCCCCGAGTGCGACCCCGAGGTCCCGGGTGTACCGGCGGTCGACGACCCAGGCGAGCCCGACCACCGCGACCGAGAGCCCGAGAAAGACCCCGGCGAGGACGACCAGGTCCCAGCCACTCCCGGGCGCGTCCAGCCCGGTGAGCAGGCGAGCAACGGGCGCGACGACGACCGCGGCGAGTAGGACGAGTGAGAGCGTCGCCCCGACCCGCCAGGGGGCCCG
>JBLGCN010000300.1:0-3257 GCA_047617405.1 Natronomonas sp. | reverse complement strand
GCCGATCTACGAGGCGGCGGCAAACCACGACCTGCCGGTCGCGCTCCACATCGGGCCCGAGGGGATGGGGACGAGCCCGCCCCACACCCCGGCAGGTTACCCGTCGAGTTACTTCGAGCGCCACGCACTCACGAGCACGAGCCTGATGGGACAGCTGACGAGTCTGCTCCTCGAGGGTGTCTTCGAGAAGTTCGACCTCGACCTCGTGCTGACAGAAGGGGGATTCTCCTGGCTCCCCTACCTCCGGTGGCGGCTGGACAAGGACTGGCGGGGCCTCCGGGAGCAGACCCCCTGGCTGGAGCGCCCGCCCAGCGAGTATATCACCGAACACGTCCGTGTTACGACACAGCCGCTCCCGGAGCCCGACGACCCCGAGCATCTCCGGTGGATGCTCGAGATGGTCGACGCCCGGGAGACGGTGCTGTTTGCCTCCGACTACCCCCACTGGGACGCCGACGACCCCCGGCTTGCCTTCCCGTCGCTCCCCGAGGACATGGAGCGGCGCATCTTCCGGGAGAACGCCGCGGAACTGTACGGGCTATGACCGGCGCGGACGCGAGCCGGGACAGAGAGCGCGTCGAGGTCTGTCCGGCCGCGGAGCTCCCGCCGGGCTCCCGGACCGTCGTGTCGGTCGACGGCCACGAGGTCGGCGTGTTTAACGTCGAGGGTGACCTCCTCGCCATCGCGAACGCCTGCCCCCACCAGCTCGCACCGCTCTGTGCGGGGCAGCTCACCGGCGAGGTGACCGCCCCCGCCGTCGGGGAGTACGAGCTCACCCGGGAGCACAGGGTGGTCCGGTGTCCCTGGCACGGCTGGAAGTTCGACCTGGAGACCGGCGAGTCGGTGTTCAACCCTCACCTCCGGACCGGGACGTACGACGTGGCCGTCGAACCGGCCAACGGTGCCGACTGCCCGGAGGACTGCGAGTACGGCACCGACCTGGCCGGCGAGGCACCCCCCGTCGACACCTACGACGCCGGGGTCGAGCGTGACGTCGTGGTGGTGTACGTCTGACCTGCGTTGGCGCTCGCGCCTGTCCCCTCGTCGGCGCCACGACACGGACACAGAGAGTGGTCGCCTGCGGCTGACCCGTGACACCCGGGAGCCCGCGGTGTGTAACAGGGTGCGCCCGCCTGGCAGGTCGGTGCCCAGGTCACCCCGACCAGCAGGAACTGCCAGTGACCACACAGCTTTTGTTCGCCTCCGAACAGCATCTACCAATGAGCGACTCCGAGACCGGGACCGGTGGGCCAAAACAGGTCGACGACCCGACCTATCACAGCGAGAACCACACCGCCGCCCAGACCTGTGGGTGGACGAAAAACGCCCTCCGCGGCGAGGACAAGTGTTACAAGTACATTTTCTACGGGATCGAGTCTCACCGCTGTATGCAGATGACGCCGGTGGTGAAGTGCAACGAGCGGTGTGTGTTCTGCTGGCGTGACCACGCGGGCCACGCCTACGAACTGGGCGACGTCGAGTGGGACGACCCCGCCGCGGTCGCGGACGCCTCGGTCCGCCTGCAGACAAAGCTCCTCTCGGGATTCGGCGGCAACGACCAGGTCCCCGACCAGGTCTTCGAGGAGGCGATGGAGCCCCGTCACGTCGCCATCTCGCTGGACGGCGAGCCCACCCTCTATCCCCACCTGCCCGAACTCATCGAGGAGTTTCACGACCGCGACATCACCACCTTCCTCGTCTCCAACGGGACCAAGCCGGAGGTCCTCGCGGCGTGTGACCCCACGCAGCTGTACGTCTCGGTCGACGCCCCCGACCGTCGCACCTTCGACTCGACGGTGAAGGCCGTCGAGGACGACGCCTGGGACCGGCTGGTCGACACCCTGGACGTCCTCGCCGCGAAGGACGAAACCCGGACGGTGATCCGGACGACGCTGGTCGAGGGCCACAATATGCACCGACCGGCCTGGTACGCGGCGATGGCCGACCGCGCCGACGCCGACTTTGTCGAACTGAAGGCATACATGCACGTCGGCCACTCGCGGGGGCGGCTGGACCGCGGGTCGATGCCCGACCACGAGGACGTCCGGGCCTTTGCCGAGCGGATACAGGGGTTTCTGCCCCACGACGTGCTCAGAGAGGTCGAGCCCTCCCGGGTGGCGATGCTCGCCACCGAGGAGGAGACGTGGGTTCCCAAGCTACAGAAGGACAGCGAGTTCTGGGAGCGGGACCCGGTCGTGGAGTACTGATAGTGAGTATTGTCGTCTGTTCCCGGCGCGTGCCGACCCCGATGTGGGTAATCGCCGGTCAATCGGGACAACAATCACTATGAGTTACCCGGGGTTCCCGAACCCGCGAGCGGGCGGGAACCGACCGGTACGCTTTAGCCGCCGCCGCACCCGGTGAGTGGTATGTCACAGCCCGGTGAGTTCGAGGACTTTGGCGGTCGACACGTTCCGGAACCGCTCGAGGAGCCACTCGACCAGCTCGCGACGGCCTTCGAGGAGATCGTCCCCACCGACGAGTTCCAGGAGCGGTACCAGCACCTCCTGAGCCACTTCGGCGGCCGGCCGACCCCGGTCTACCACGCCGAGACGCTCAGCGAGCGGTGGGACACAGAGGTCTACTTCAAACACGAGGACCTGCTTCACGGCGGGGCGCACAAGCTGAACAACACGCTCGGGCAGGGGCTACTGGCCGAGCAGGCCGGCAAGGAGCGACTCATCGCCGAGACCGGCGCCGGGCAGCACGGCACCGCGACGGCGATGGTCGGGGCGTTGCTCGACATCCCGACGAAGGTCTACATGGGTGAGAAGGACATCCAGCGCCAGGAGATGAATGTCTTCCGGATGCGCCTGCTCGGCGCCGAGGTCGAGCCCGTCGAACGGGGCAACAAGGGGCTGGCGGAGGCCGTTGACGCCGCCTTAGAGGACTTTGCGGCGAACATGGCGGACACCCACTATCTCGTCGGCTCCGCGGTCGGGCCGGACCCGTTCCCGCGGATGGTCCGGGAGTTCCAGTCGGTCATCGGCCACGAGGCCCGCGAGCAGATTCAGGAGCTACACGGCGACCTGCCCGACGCCTGTGTGGCGTGTGTCGGCGGTGGCTCGAACGCGATTGGCCTGTTCCACGCGTTCAAAGACGACGACGTGCTGTTTTATGGTGCCGAGCCCGGCGGCCGGGGTGACACCGAACACTCCGCCCCCCTCTCGAACTCCAAACAGGAGGACCCGGAGGTGTTCCAGGGGATGCTGACGAAGGTCATCGACGAGAACACGGAGAACCACTCGGTCTCTGCG
>JBLGCN010000299.1:0-3263 GCA_047617405.1 Natronomonas sp. | reverse complement strand
CAACCCGTCACACGTCCCGCGGTTACGGGGCCGGACACCACCACGCTAAAGCCCCCGCCCCACCCACCACCGGTCGATGCTCCGAGCGAGCGCGGCCTGGCTCGCCGCCCGGGACGCCCTGCCGACGGCCGTGCAGGCGGTGTTGGGCTACTACGCCGACTCGGGCCTGTTCGACTACGGGAGTCTGCGGCTCAAACGCCGGGTCGACGGTGTGACCGAGACACTCGTCGACGACGCCTTCGCGGCCGTCGAGGCGCGCGCAGAGGCGGAGTTCGACGCGCCCGTCGACTTTGCCTACGACACCAAACTCATCCTCCCGGCAAAGCTGACGCTTGGCTACCTCTACCGTCGGGCGGACTGTGCGGACGACCACGCCGACCGTCTCACCCGGCTGGTGGTGGAGGCGCTCGTCGACGGCGACATGCGGGATGCGGTCAACGACGCGGAGTACGACGACTTCGAGGTCAGGGTCGGGGGGGCTGTCGTGACCGACCAGCAGCGTCGTCGTGTGGCCGAACTCGCCCAGGAGACCCTCGAAGCACGGGTCGAGGACCTGTTCTCGGCGTTCCCGGCCGGCGTCAGGGCGGCCTACGAGCGGGCTGTCGAGGCGTCGGAGCGCCACCAGGCACAGGACCCACACTTCCGGCGGCTGATGGCCCGCGCAGAGGCGGGTGACAGTGACGCACTCGAGGCGGTCCGGGCGGAGTACCGCGACGCCGAGTTTACCGACCCGCCCGAGGCCTTCGGGGAAGCCGAACGCGAACTCCCCTACATCAAGACGCAGTACGACCGGGTCGGCGTCATCTACGAGGGGATGGTCGGGATGTACCGGGCCGCAGACCTGCCGGTCTCGCCGGCGTTCGAGCGGTCGATCGTCCTGGCGATCATCGGCGCGCAGGTCTGGCTAGACGACGTCGACGACTACGCCGCCGACATGCGCGAGGGACAGCTGACACCGGTGACCGCCGAGTACCTGCTCGCGGAGCGTGACCGGACGGCCTACGACCGGGTGCTCGGGGCCGCGAACGGCTACCTCGACCTGGCGAAGGCCCACGCGACGGCCGCCGACTCCGCGCTGACCGGGATCGCCACGGAGTATATCTACCGCGACGGGGAGCCCGAACTGCTACCGGGCAACCACTGACAGAGGGGTTACGGGCCGACCCCGTCTCGGGTGTGAACCGCTCTCACGCTAGCCCGGAGTGGCTACACTTTTGATAGCGGCGACAGCACATAGATACATGTCGCGTCTCGCGTCCGTGGTTCGACGGGTAAGCAGGCTCGGACGGCTCGTCTCCGTAGGTGGGCGGACGGCACTCTCGCTCGACACAAACCCCGTGCCGGCGGACTGGACCCATGTTACGAAGGTCGACCCGGAGCGAGAAAAGAGGCTCCCGCTTGCGTACCCGCTGTATCTCTCTCACACCGGTGCGGTCTCGGTCGGCGGCTCACAGGCTGTCACCGAGGACAACACCGAGGAGACCTTCGAGCTGGTCAACGCCGCCGACGTGCCGGCCTTTCACGAACCCAGCGCCGCCGACCACGTCACCGGGCGGACCCGTGATGCCGCCGACTTCATGGCCGTCCCGGAGGTGCTCAACGGCGACAGCGAGGCGCTCGTGGGGAAACTCGGCCGCGGTATCGACCACGTCCGCGAGGAACTCGCCCCCACCTACATCAACGAGAAGCTCCCGGTCCCGCTCGGCAATGGGTTCGGCGACCGGCTCTCGGCGTTTGCCGGCGCGTGGATGATGGAGGAGTCGGTCTTCGAGGCCTACATCATCATGAATCTCGACAGCGCCGCCGCCCGCGAGGCAAACGTCACCGAGGCCGACCTGCTCGACCCCGAGGCCGCGAAACACCGGGCCATCGCCGCCGAAACCCACCTCGACAGCGAGGTGGTCTACGTCGAGTACTCGGGGACATTCGGTGGCGAGGAGGCGGTCGACATCCTGGAGGCGGTCGACGACGGGGTCTCGTGGTCGCGGGTCTGGTACGGCGGCGGCCTGGACAGCCGCGAGGACGCCCGGACAGTGCTCGAGGCGGGTGCGGACGCGGTCGTCGTTGGCAACGTCTTCCACGAGGTCGCCGGCGAGGAGGCAGACCTGTACGAGGCCGCCAGCGAGGCGTTTGCGACCGCGCCCGACCGGGATGCTGTCCGCGAGTTCGTCGAGAGCGAGGTCGACACCGGGGAGACACACGCCGCGAGTTATCTCTCGACGATCACCGCCATCCCGGACCCCGAGGGGCGGGCTACCCGCTACCTGACCGCCGGTGTCCACGCCGCGCTCCAGCTGCGCGACGTCGCCGAGGGGCTGTCCAGCCCCGACGCGGCGACACTCCGTGCGGCCGTCCCGGAGACACCACCTGGGGCCTCGGCACTCGCGGACGCCGTCGGGGACGCCGAGGGGCTGGCGCGACAACTCGGGACAGCACTGCTCGCCGAGCGGACGGGTCTGGAGGATGACGCCGGACTGCCTGTCAGCCACATCGGACTCAGCCTGTAGGGGTACCACACTTAGGGCTCGCGCCCCCAGCGTGTGTATGCCGAACCCACACCGCGAGACGGCTATCTCCGCGCTGGTGGAACGGAACTGGCAGACCGCCGGCGACGCCTACACCCGGGCCGCACACCGTGACCTGGGCGACGGCGAGCGCGGCGACGGCTCCGGCGGGGACGTGCTTGCCCCCGGGGCCCGGGACCGGCCGGCCGCCGGGCTCTCGTTTCTGCTCACCGCCGGGCTGTGCTACCGTCTGGCCGGCGCCGAGGACCGCGCTCGCTACCGGGCACTCACCGTTGCTCCGCTCGCACTCGACGCCCGCGACCACGTCCGTGACGGGGTCGCACGGGCCGTCTGCCAGGAGTTCGTCGCGGACGCCGCCGTCATCCGTGGCGCCGAGGACGCCGCGGCGGACGCCTACGACCGGGCCGAGCGCCTCTACCGGGCGAACCACCCCGACGACCCCCTCGGTGTTGCGACCGACCCGCTGTTCGACGCCGCGAACGGGCTGTTGTTACACGCCAGCCGGAACTACCGGGGCGTGGAGTGGGACGACCTCCACGGCCCGGACCCGGAGGGTGAGGACTACCTGGCTCACCGTCCCCGGTACAAGTCACGGACGCTTCCGGAGGCCGTCGACCGGGTTCTCGAGGCCGGCCAGATCCACCTGCCCCGCGGGTCGACGGAGTACAACAACGACACGTACCGGTGTCCGGACTGTGGCGAACACGACGTGAACTACGTCGGCGGCGAGACGGTCTG
>JBLGCN010000298.1:0-3263 GCA_047617405.1 Natronomonas sp. | reverse complement strand
GCCGAGCGCGTCGGCGATCTGGACGGATGCCACCCCCACACCGCCGGTCGCGCCGGGGATGAACACGCGGTCACCGACCTCCAGGTCAGCCTGTCGGAACATATGGTATGCCGTCATGTAGGCGGTTGGGACTGCGGCGGCCTCGACCGTCGTGACGCCCTCAGGCAGCGCGAGTAGTCGGTCGGCCGGGACGCGGGCGGCCTCGGCGAACCCGCCGTGAAACAGCGAGAACCGCTTGCAGAGGTTTTCCGGGCCCTCTCGGCAGTACTGGCAACTCCTGCAGGTCTCGTTCGGACAGAGCACGACCCGGTCACCGGGCTCGACACCGCGGACGTCCGCCCCGGTTGCCTGGACCGTGCCCGCGACATCCAGCCCGGAAACAAAGGGCAGGTCGTCGCCGTCGACCATCGCCGAGTCCCCGTCGAGGATCCAGAGGTCGTGGCGGTTGAGCGAACACGCCTCGGTGTCGATGACAGCCTCGTCCGCCCCAGGTTCGGGTGTCTCCTGCTCGATGACGTCGACCCCGTCCGGGCCGGTCAGTTGGGTGAATGCTGCGGCGCGCATACCGCACTATCTACCGGGGGGATAAAGATAGTTAGTACAGGTCATCCAGCTCGTCGACGGTCCGGCTGTGGTCGGGCCCCGGGAAGTCCCCGTCCTCGACAGCCTCGACGTAGGAGTCCAGCGCGGCCTCCATCTCGCCACGCACGTCGCCAAAGGCCTCCGCAAACGGCGGTGACCCCGCCGAGAGCCCAACAGCGTCGGTAAAGACGAGGACCTGTCCGTCACACTCCGGTCCGGCGCCGATACCGACCGTGGGGACCGAGAGCTCCTCGGTGACCACGCTGGCCAGATTCGCGGGGATATGCTCAAGCACGCAGGCGAACGCACCTGCCGCCTCGTGCTCGCGGGCGAGGTCGGCGATCTCTCTTGCGCGTGCCTTCTCGACACCCTGGCGGGTGTAGCCCGTCCGGTGGACCTGCTGGGGGGTGAGACCGACGTGGGCCATGACCGGGACCCCGAGGTCGGTCAGTCGCTCGGTCAGGGGGACGGTGTGTGGGGCCGATTCGAGTTTCACCGCGTGGGCGCCCTCCTCTTTGACCATCCGACCGCAGTGCTCGATGGCGTCCGCACGGTCGACCCCGACCGAGAGAAAGGGCATGTCCGCGACCACGAGGGCGTCCTCGGTCCCGCGGGCGACAGCGCCGGTACGGGAGGCCACGTCGTCGACAGTGACCGGGAGTGTCGAGTCGTAGCCCAGCACCGCGTTGCCCATGCTGTCGCCGACGAGGATGACATCCACACCCGCGGCGTCGACGAGTGCTGCTGTCACCGCGTCGTAGGCGGTGAGCATCGTGATCGGTTCCTCGCCGGCCTGCGCCCGCAGGTCACGAACCGTGGTCATGCGCGCCGATAGAGGCCCGACGCTTAAGCCCTTCCGGGAACCGAACCGGCCCTGGTAGCGGCGGGCAGTCGGGTCAGCAGACCGCGGCAAACCGCCAGGGGCTTGTCGGTGGCCCCCCAGCAATGGATGTGTCTCCGGAAGTCGAGCGGACGGACCCGGACGGCGTCGACTTCGGGTGGGTGATGCAGGTGACGTTCGTCCTCA
Organism: Natronomonas sp.; assembly: GCA_047617405.1. Lineage (GTDB taxonomy): Archaea > Halobacteriota > Halobacteria > Halobacteriales > Haloarculaceae > Salinirussus. Next base: position 1,654 of record JBLGCN010000298.1, on the reverse strand, counting down.
CCATCGTCGTGGGTGCGCCGCTGGTCGCCGCGCTCTCGCTTGGCACCCGGCTGCCGGACTGGGGCTCACGGGCGGCCTTTGCGGTCCGGGTCGGGGCGGTTGTCTGGTTTGTCACCGCGGTTGCCGCCTACGCGTACGCCCGCCGGTACCGGGAGCCTGCCGAGGATGCCGACGGCGAGGAATGAGTGCCGGCAGTCACTGTCGGTCGGCGACAGCCTGAAACTCGACGCCCGCCCGCTCGGCGGTGACACGGTCGCTCTCTGAGTCGCCGACAAAGAGTGTCGCCCCCGGGTCGGCGCCGAGCCTGTCGACGGCTGCCAGCAGCGGTTCCGGGTCGGGCTTGTGTGTACTGACGGTATCGCGGCCGACGATGGCGCGGACGTGGCCGTCGAGGCCGTGCAGTTCAAGCGCGAGCCGGCAGGCAGCCTCACAGTTCAGCGAGCAGACACCGGTCGGCACGCCGGTCGGCAGTTCGTCGGCAAGGGGGAGTCGGGTCGCGCTGCGGGCGCCGTTGCGCTCGTGGTCGGCGATGACCTCCTCGACGGCCTGCCGGTGACGGTTGCCCGCCTCCTCGGCGCGCTGGAGGTGGTCCCACAGCGAGCCCTCCGTCTCCAGCCCACGGGCCCGCAGCACCGCTGCTGCCTCCTCGGTGACGGCACCCCAGTCGACATCCAGCCGGACGAGTGTCCCGTCGAGGTCGTAGACGAGCGCCTCGTAATTGCCGTCCTCGCGTGCCTGCTGGTCGGTCACACACCGTGTATGGACGGAGCCCGCAAAGAGACTTTGCCCCTACTCGTCGACCAGGTCGACGCCGAGTGCCCGCTCCAGGGCCGCGACCGTCGAACCGCCGACGCCGGCCTGGGTGGCCCGCCCCTGTTCGAGCGCGAGCAGGTCCCCCTCCTCGACCTCGGCCTCCTCGGCAAGCTCGGCGAGCTGGTAGCCGTCGTTCTGCCGGGCCTCGGTGAGCCGGTCGGCGTAGTCCGAGACGAGATACGGAAGCTGGTCGTCGTCGTAGTCGGCACCGTCCTCCCAGTGTTCGGCGTCAGCGGCCGCCGCGTCATGGACCTTTGCGGTGTTGCGGGCGGCCCGCTCGGCGCGGCTGCGGTCGTCACTCCCGCCGGTGCGCGTGTCGGTGTCGTCGTGTTCGACACAGTCCGCACAGACCTCAAGCTCCGCGCCGGCGACTGTTGCCGTCTGCAGTTCCACGTTCGCGTCACCACAGAGTTCGCAGCTCCCACCGGAGCCGCCACCACCGCTCCCCGTCGAATACTTTGCCATACCTAGGGTACCGGGCTTGCGGTCTTGAAACGTCCGCTTTCCTGTCAGACACGTGCTGCCACAGGCGGTCCCCCGAGGGAGACGCACCCTCCCGGTGAATGGAAAGCCATTTGATGGCCCTCGTCAAATTTTGGGCTGCCGAGCGCACCAGCGCGTGGGTAGCCAAGCCAGGCCAACGGCGCAGCGTTGAGGGCGCTGTCCCGTAGGGGTCCGCCGGTTCAAATCCGGTCCCACGCATCTTCTGTCCGAACGACAGTGAGGACGAATAGCGGACGGGCCGGTTTGAACCCTGGAAGACGAGCGACAGCGAGTCTTCATCCGGTTCAAATCCGGTCCCACGCATTCTCCGAACAGAGTGAGCAGTGATGAGCGGATG
>JBLGCN010000297.1:0-3284 GCA_047617405.1 Natronomonas sp. | reverse complement strand
CGACGGAGTCCCACACTCATCCTTGCCGGAGGTGGCTTGCTGGTCGGCCACGCCGTGGTCAGGGGGCTCCGGGCGTTCACGGACGTGTCTACCCCGCCGGACGCGTTCGGACCTGCCGGCTACCTTCTCGTCTTCCTCGGCCTTTTGGGGCTGTATCCTGCGCTTGCCGATCGCTCGCCGTGGCTTGCGAGGGCGGCCGCGCTACTGGCTGTCGTACCGGCTCTCGACTACGCCCTGATCCTCCTGTTCGGCTTCGGCGAGTTAGCTGGGATCAGTTCCAGGCTGCTCGATGTCGTCCCGGGTTCGGTCTTCCTTCCCATCCACCAGGGGTCGATGGTTCTAGCCTACGGACTCGCTGGGCTGGGGGTTCTCCGGACCGACGCATACCCCCAGCACGTGGGCGTACTTTTGCTGGCGTTTCCCGTTCTCATGTTCGCCCTGATGGCGGGAACGACCATCGTGTCAAACAGCGCCGCCCTCAGCTTCGTCGGTGGGTGTGCGACAGCACTCCTCCACGTCGCCATCGGGACCTCGCTCGGTGCGGGCCGGACGCTCGCTAAGCGCTTCGTCTCGGTGGGTGACGGAACTCTGGGGTGACGGCGATGTCCGAGATGAACCGGTCCGAGTCACCGCTGGAATCGGCTGCCGGTGCGGCCGGACCTCAGACCACCGAGGCGTTCGCGCTCCTGGCCGACGAGACCCGGCTGGCGATCCTACTCGCGCTCTGGGAGGAGTACGACCAACACGCAGACGACAATCTCGTGCCGTTCTCCCAGATCTTCGACCGCGTTGCGTACGATGACTCGGGCAACCTACGCTATCACCTCGAGAAGCTCGAGGGCCAGTTCGTCCGGCGGCACCCCGACGGGGGCGGGTACGAACTGCGATTACCCGGGACGAAGCTCGTTCGGACCGTCATCGCGGGGGCGGGGACGGGGGCGTCGACATTCGAGCGCACTGAGATCGACCAGCCGTGTCTCATCTGCGACGCCCCGACGGCTATCAGTTACCGCGACGGCCACCTCTACTGGACCTGTACGGAGTGCGAGGGCGTCGCGCCAGACCGTACGGAGATGGAGGGGTTCCTGAGCGTCCACCCATTCGCTCCGGCCGGACTAGAAGCGCGGACGCCGGAAGAGATCCAGGTTGCCTCCCTCGCCGCCGAGCGGCGCCAGATACAGTCCATGTTCGACGGGTTCTGTCCGGACTGTTCAGGCGCCGTCGACGGGCGACTGGTCCGTTGTCGGGACCATACCACTGACGGCACCTGCGAGACCTGCGGGCGACGGTTCGCCGTCTGGGCACGGTTCCGGTGCGTCGTCTGCAAACGAGCCGCCACCCTGTCGCCGAAGACACTCGCGCTGTTCCACCCGGCAGTGATCGCCTTTTACTACGACCACGGGCTGTCGGTCCGGTTCCACGCCGACCACCCCGACCGCGCCCGTCAGATATTCGACCGGATGCACGAACACGAGATGGAGATCGTCTCCTCTGAGCCGCCCGCTGTGATGGTCTCGGCTGCCATGGACGGTGACGAAATCCGCCTCACCTTCGACGAGTCCATCAGCGTCGTCGACGTGTGTCGGTAGGAACGGCCCCGCCACCCTTCCCCGGTCAGAGGGAACCAAACGTGTCAGACGCTCTACTGTATTGTCATACAAATTATACTTATTTCACCACGCCCCGTCGAGTTGTCCGTCCTACCGCAGTCACGGGACTGTCTGTCACGGACACACCGGGAACACACGACGTGTAACTCACGTCGAGAGGACGACGCCGACCATGACCGAAAGCACACACCGACGGCAGATCGTATCGACCGACGACCGTACCGCCGAAGACCGAAGTCAGGGAGTGACCACAAATGACCGATACTGACGGACGGCTCAGACTGCTCGACGGTGCCGCACCGACGCTGTTCCTCGTTGCCGGAGCGCTACTCCTCGTCTTCGCAGCCCTCATGGGCTATCAGGCGTTCGTCGATAGCTCCGTGAACTTCGCGGACAACGAGGCAGACTTCTTCGGGCCTGCAGGACTCCTCTTCGGGTTCCTCGGTCTCCTAGGATTGTACCGCACGTTGGCCGACCGGAGCCCCAGACTGGCGCTTGTCGGCGCCGTCTCGGCAGCAGTCGGGGTCCTGGGTGCTGCCGTGATCGCGCTGGGGATGCTTGCCACTCTCGTGGGAGTGCTGTCGGGACCCCCGTCCTGGGCGGCCGTTCTCGCGCTCGGAATCCTCGTCGGGATGGTCGGCGGCTACCCCGTGTTCGGGGTCGGAACCTTGCATACCGGTGTCTCATCACGAACCGTGGCGATCCTTCTCCTCGTACCGGTTGCCGTCTTCCTCCTCATGATCTCTGGCGTGGTTGGTACCATCCTGGGTGATGCTGTGGCGCGGTTCGTTCTCGCCAGCGGCCAGGCCCTGTCCCATCTCGCTCTCGGGGTCGCCCTCATGGCCGGCACTCACGCGACTCCGGATGGCGACCTCGAACGGTCGCCAGCAGAGAGTTAACACGAATCGGACTTTGCACCGCTCTCCTCCGGAAAGCGGTAGTCGAGCGCGTGGTATAGGGAGTTCGCGGGGGCAAGACGGCACTCGGAACGGTGCTGGCCGACTCGCGCCCTCCATTCAGCACGACGTTCCTGACAGCCGTTGGGTGAAGTACCTCGGGGTCAAGCCCCGAGGCACTCGCCCTCCACAGCCTGTAGATTCCGCCCCGGCGTGAGATGGCGTCGCGCTGTATGCACCAACCCGGTCCTGCCACCTACTGGTGAATTCGACGACGCCTCTCCCCTTATGTACCTCCGCGAGCAATATAAAGCATGTAAGTGAACCCGGGGTAGCGGTCGACGATTCCGTATAAAACCGGCCTCGTTCGCCGCGCTCGCCACCCCGCTGGGCTGGCTACCGTCGAGGGGGGTTACGTCCGCCGGCGCGTTCGCCGCGGCAGTCGATACACAGATGGGCGATACGAAAGAGGGGCTTGCTTTCCCTGAATGTCCCTGCCTTCACACGCATCTCTGACTCTTTTTCTGGCCCAGAAAGTCTGGTTTCCCTTATACGATGGTCCGGCGGCAACCTCCAGTTGCAAGGTGACCACCATGACCGAGAACCGTACACGTCGCGACGTGCTGAAGGCCGCAGGGACCGCCGGCGTCGTCACGCTCGCCGGCTGCACCACCGAAGCCGGCAGCGGATCGGGCGACGGGACCAAGACCCACCACGACGACGAGCACGACCACGGGGGGGTGGAGGGCCCGAAGGCGTCCGCCGAGGTCCGGATGAT
>JBLGCN010000296.1:0-3284 GCA_047617405.1 Natronomonas sp. | reverse complement strand
CAGCCAGTGTCGCCCCCCGTGTGGACGACAGAGGCCGTGGCACAGGCGCTCTCGATGACCCGCCAGGCGACACTCCGGGCGTGGACATACCGGTCGTGGTCAGGAGTCCTCCGTCTCCGCCCCGAGCTGGTCGCCGAGCCACGCGTAGTGCTCGCGGAGGCGACGCTCGCCCGCCTCGGTGAGCGCGTACACGTCGTGGATCCCCTCGGTCCGTGTCTCGACGAACCCCTGCTCTGTCAACGTCTCCAGCGCGCCGTAAAACGAGCGTGGCTCGATGCGTTCGTCATAGTGTGACTCCAGCCGCGATTTCAGGGCCTGTGCTTGCAGTGTGTCGCCGACTAGCAGGGCACAGATGTCGCGGCGCCGGCCACTCTGGAGGAACTTCATACGCTCACAATGAACCCCCGCCTCAGGTCTCTTTCCCTCCCCTCGGCCGGTGGCCGCCGGCCCAGGACCGGTACGTTTGGGTGTCTGCGGCCCGAACCGGTGGTATGAGCGATGGGACAGCCGACGAGGCTGACGGCACCGACAGCGAACCCGAGGAGACGGCCGAGGCAAACGGGGTCGTGGCACGGTACCGCGAGACCGAGACGGAGCGGCTGCTCACCTTCGAACGGGACGGGCAGACGGCAGCAGTCGCACAGAATATCGAGGGGTACGCCATGCTGAAGGTGCGGCCAAGCGCCGACGGCGACGAACTCGAACGGTACTACGGGTTCGATATGGCCATGGACCACGCCGCCGAACTGCTCAGGGTCTCCCAGCACGACATCCCCGTCCCGGACGGGGCCGACGATATGGGGATGTGAGCCGCCGCCACACCGACGTGTCGGTGTCCGTACCGGTCAGTCGCCGCCGGTCGTGGTCGCTCCCGCATACCCCTCAACCACCTCGGTGAGCCGGTCGGCGCCAAAGGAAACGGCGTCGACAGGGACCCGCTCGTCGGCCGCGTGGATGGTGTTCATAAACGAGAACCCCTCTGGGAGTCGCAGCGGCGTGTACCCGTAGGACTGGACACCGACCCGCGAGAGGTGACGGCCGTCAGTCCCGCCCGGGAGGACGAAGGGGACGACCGTTCCCTCTGGGTCCGCTGTCTCCAGTGTCTCCGCGAGCAGGTCGAAGAGTCCGGCGTCCGTTTCGGCGGGGAAGGCCTCGTACCGGAGTGTCTCGAACTCGAACGCGATGTCGTCGGGGACTGTGGCGCGCAGTTCCCGCTCGAGGTCTGTGGCGGTCTGACCGGAGAGGAGCCGACAGTCAAGCGTCACCGCCACCTCCCCGGGAATGACGTTTTCCTTGTCGCCGCCGCGGACGACAGTCGGCGCGACAGTGTTGTGCAACAGGGCGTCGACCATGCCGCCCTCCTGGTCCAGTGTGGCGAGTGCCTCGTCGGTCCGCCCGGGGTCGAGCAGGTCTCGGACGAGTGCGCCGGTCTCCGCGTCGAGTTCGGCGGCGATAGCCTCGAGCATCTCCTCGACCGGCGGGACGATGTGGACCGGGAGCCGGGACCCGGTGAGCGCGGTGACAGCCCGGGCCATGTCGGCCATCGCGCCGCCGTCGCCGGGTGTTGAACCGTGGCCAGCCGGCCCGGAGAAGGTGAGCTGTGACCAGCAGATAGCCTTCTCGTCGAGTTGGACCGGGTAGAACCGGTCACCGGCGATAGTCATCGGGAAGCCGCCAAACTCACCGATGGCGTACTCGATGTCCGCGAACAGTTCGGGGTGCTGTTCGACCATGTAGGCCGCGCCCGCCTCGCCGCCGGCCTCCTCGTCGGAGACGACCATCATCATGAGGTCGCCTGCCAGCGTACCCTCGCCACGGGCGGCCCGGAGCGCGGCGGCCAGCAACATTGCCACGCCGCCTTTCATGTCGAGGGTACCACGACCCCAGACGAAGCCGTCCTCGATGACCCCCGCGAACGGCGGGTGAGTCCAGTCCTGGCCCTCTGTTGGGACCACGTCCACGTGACCGTAGAGTAGCAGCGGCGATGCCGGACCGTCACCGGGGAGCCTGGCCACGAGATTCGGGCGGTCGGGGTCGCTGGCGTACGTGTCGGTCTCGAAGCCCGCGGCGTCGAGTAGTCGCTCGGTCCACTCTACGCAGGCACGCTCGTCGCCGGGCGGATTGGTGGTGTCGAACCGGACGAGCCCCTGGAGGAGCGACACGGGGTCGTCTGCGAGGCTCGGGTCGGGTGCCGGAATATCTCCCATAGTCCCCTCCGAACCGGAGAGTGAAAAAAACGTTCGGGTGGCCGCGCGCGAGGAGTCGGCGGCGCGGCCGGCGTGGTGACGGCCGGGCAGACGCGGGAAGGATTTAATCTTCGTAGCCCTCACAGAGTTGTACGACCGGGTGCGGGTGCGCACACGCTGGCGGTTCGTCACGTTGTGGACGAATATAAGAGCGTCGCCGGGCCCGCGATCGGAACTATTAGAACACTCCAGTCAACCCATCAACTATGAACGAACACGATGTTATTGTGGTCGGCGCAGGTGGTGCCGGGATGCGCGCGGCCATCGCGGCACACGAAGAGGGCGCAGATGTCGCGCTGGTTTCGAAGTTACACCCAGTGCGTAGCCACACCGGGGCAGCCGAGGGCGGAATCAACGCCGCCCTCCACGAGGAGGACTCCTGGGAACTGCACGCGTACGATACGATGAAGGGGTCGGACTATCTCGGTGACGCCCCTGCTATCGACACGTTCGCCCAGGACGCCCCTGACGAGGTTATTCAGCTCGAACACTGGGGGATGCCGTTCTCCCGGGAGGAGGACGGCAAGGTGTCCCAGCGACCCTTTGGCGGGCTCTCCTTCCCCCGGACGACCTACGCCGGCGCCGAGACCGGTCACCACCTCCTGCACACGATGTACGAGCAGGTGGTCAAACGAGGGATCGAGGTCTACGACGAGTGGTACGTCACGGACCTTGCGGTCACCGACCACGCGGACCCGGAGGACCGGCGGTGTCACGGCTGTGCCGCCTACGACATCAAGACCGGCGAGGTTGCCGGCTTCCGCGCACGTGACGGGGTTATCCTGGCCACCGGCGGCCCGGGGCAGGTCTACGACCACACGACGAACGCGGTGGCGAACACCGGTGACGGGCCGGCGATGGCCTACCGTGCCGGCGTCCCGCTGGAGGATATGGAGTTCGTCCAGTTCCACCCGACCACCCTCCCCTCGACGGGCGTCCTGATCAGCGAGGGTGTCCGCGGCGAGGGCGGGATCCTCTACAACGGGGAGGAGGAGCGGTTCATGTTCGAGCGCGGCTACGCGAACAACGAGGGTGAAC
>JBLGCN010000295.1:0-3293 GCA_047617405.1 Natronomonas sp. | reverse complement strand
GAACACCCCGTTGAGTCGGGCGTCGAAATACTCCTCTATGCTTGTCTGGGTGTCCGGTCGCGTGTACACGTGTCACACACAGGGTGGACGGCGTGGTATGCAAGGGGATGTCCAGAGTGAGTGGCTACTATGCTGGCCGTGCCACCGGGGTTTATGTAAGATTAGAACCAGTTAGTGGTATGCCCGAGTGTGACCGTTGTGGGATGCTCACCGACAGCTCACAGCGTGGCCGGTACCACTGCTGTGAGAACTGCCAGAGAGCATTCTCCCGGGTCCGGGAGAACGGGGTCGTTGTCCGTGGGGTCAGTGAGTGCGACGTTCTGGTCAACGTTGACGGTGAGTTCAACAAAAGCGGGCAGGAGTTCTCACAGACCGACGCACTCGCTCGCGGCAAGTTGATCGCCGATGAGCTGGGTGCCGATGCCCTGTTCGAGTACGAGCGGTCGGGGTCGACGTGGATTCTCGACGAGTTTCTGTCGGACCGGCCCGATATTCAGGCGGAGGTCTCCGAGCGACTGAGCCGCGTTCCCGAGCGTGACGAGGCCGGCCTGCGCGAGAAGCTCCGCGCGATAGTCTGAGCTACACCGTCGTAGCCGGCTTCGCTCGGCGGTGAGCTCAGGCACACCCACTGTTCGGTCGGCTGTCTGGCTGTCGCTGCGTTCGACACCCGTCTCGACTCCCAGACCGACTAGTGCGGTGGGGGTCCGCGACAGGGGGCCGTCGTCCCCCGATAAGAGCGTATGGCTGAGTGCCCTGCCGTAGACACGACGGCAGGCCGTTTTGGCTTGTTCATGCCGAAAGCGGCCGGCGAGTCACGCCCGTTGGCCTGTCGACAGCAGAACCGCGAGGGGGAGACCAGACCGACATCTCGGAGCAGCGGTCCGGTCAGTCGTCGCCGACGACAGTCCGCTCGCCCTCGTCGTCGTCACCCTCGTACTCGTAGACGACGCCGTCGTCCTCGTCAATCGCGTTGTGTGACCCATCGCAGTATGGCTTGTTCGCGGAGAGGCCACACTGACAGACTGCGGCTGTCCCGCCTTGCTCGTCCAACTCTTCCTCGTCGATAATAAACGGTCCCTCGTCGTCGTGAGTTATCTTGCGTGCCACGAGAGGCTATTCACCGCGTGTGAACAAAAGGCACAGGTTTGAATCGGGTGACAAAACGCACACTCCCGGTCCCGGCTCCGCCGTCGTGGACCGTCACAGACTAGGCCGCCACAGGAAGGTTCAGATGGCCAGTGAGGCCGCCGCGAGCACGACGAAGACGACAACAGACCTTCACAATAGCGGTGCTGATTCCTGTGACACCGCTTGCGGCGGCGGCAACTGCGAGAGTAAAACCCAGTATCGCCGGTCCAATACGCCCCCGGCAGACGGTACCGGAGCTAACCGTACTGACGCCGACGCAGCCAGGACTGGCTAAGTGGGCTATCCCCGACGCTGTGACGGGGTCGGTACGTTCTATACGGTCCCTATTCACCGGGCTCTCTCGTCCGCGATAGGGCTCATCCATCGCCGGGTCGTCGGTGTGGGCCACCGGCTCAGGCTCGGGGCGCGAGGACGTGCGCTGTGAGCAAGTCTAACTGTTCGTCCAGGTCCGCAGGGTTGTGGGCAGGTGTGCCGGCAATCAGCTGGTCGACGCCGGCGGCCTCGTAGGCGTCGAGCCGGTCGTTGATATCGGCGGGTGTGCCGGTCAGACAGGTCTCACGGGCGTGTCCGAACCCCCGGTCCGGGCTGAAGAACTCCGCAAAGGCCGCCGCCTGTTCGTCGTGTGCCCGGCCCCGGTCGTCGGTGTCGACGAGGTAACAGTAGTTGAGCATCACCACGTCGATGGTGTCGGGGTCGACCCCGGCGTCGACGGCGTGTGCGCGGATGGTCGCCCAGTCGTCCTCGACCAGTTCGGGCGCGGCGGGCGGGGCGAGCCAGCCGTCAGCGGTCACGACCCGGTCGAGCATCGGCTCGGGCATCCCGCCGTCGGTGTACAGCGACGAGCCCCCGGCGAGCACCCGCGGCGGGTCCGCCGGGACGGGGTCCATCCGCACCCCCTCGAAGGACCGGAAGCGCCCCTCGACGGTCCCGTCCCCGGAGAACAGCTCCTGGAGCACCTCGATACCCTCCGAGAGCCGCGGGCCCCGCTCCTCGATGGGCACGCCGGTGACGGCAAACTCCCCGGGGACGTACCCTGCGCCGAGGCCGAGCGTCACCTCGCGGTCGGCGAGATACTGGACCGAGAGGGCGGCGTCGGCGGCGTTCGCCGCACCCCGCAGCGGCAGGAGGAGGATCGAGGTCCCGAGCGGGATCGTCTCCGTCACGCCGGCGGCGTGGGCCAGCGCGACCGGTGCGTTCAGCACGCTCGTCGCGTAGGTGTCCGGCTTGAGGAGGTGGTCAAGCGCCCACAGGCCCGCGAACCCCCGGTCCTCGGCGCCCGCGGCCCACGACCGCATCGCGTCCGGCGGTACAGCGTACTCGTCGGTACACCCCGTCGGTAGTGTCGTCCCGATCTCCATACGCCGTATTTCCCCTCTCACCACATAACTCCACGCCGTCCGGGTCGCCGCCTCAGGCAGGTTGCGCGGGCGGCCCCTGACGCTTTTCTCGGAGCGGGCGGGAGGTGACGTATGCACTCAGTCGACATCCTCCTCGCGGGGGTCCCCGGTCGCACAGACCAGGGCTATCTCGGCCAGTCGACGGTCGCGCTCGTCGACGGGACGACCCTCGTCGACACGGGCGGGCCGAGCCGGCAGCCGCTGCTCGAGGACACCCTAGCCGCCGCGGGGGTCGAGCCGGACGACGTCGAGGATGTGCTCCTGACCCACTGTCATTTCGACCACTGCGACAACGTCGACGTCTTCCCCGGGGCGACGGTTCACGCCTACGGCCCGGAGCTGGACCGGGTGCTCGACGGCGACACCGATTGGGCAACCTCGACGGCGCTCCCGGAACTGCTCGCCGACCGGGACGTCAGCCGGTTCGTCGAGGGGGATACCGTCGCAGGGCTCGAGGTGGTCCACACGCCGGGCCACGCCGCCCAGCACGTCTCCTTCCTCGGCGAGGCGACCGCGGACGGTGCGGCCCTCACCGTGGGGCTGGTCGGCGACGCGGTCAAGAACATCCGCGAGTTCGAGACGCGCGACCCGACGACCCTCCACGACGAGGCCGTCGCCGCCGCGACCATCGACGCGCTGGCCGACCGGCTGGATTTCGTCGTCCCCGGGCACGACGTGCCCTTCTACATCACCGACGGGGGCGCGGAGCCGTGTGGGGACGTGGCGCTCGAACTCGCGGTCCAGACC
>JBLGCN010000294.1:0-3296 GCA_047617405.1 Natronomonas sp. | reverse complement strand
ACCACGTCTCCGGGGTTCGGGACCTGGGTGCCGCGGGCGTCGAGGGGGTCATCCCCGCGGCGGCGGTCGACCGCGGCGTCACCTACGCCGACGAGCTGACAGCCGCCGCAGACGGCGACGGCTTCGGGGTCGGCACCGCGACTATCGAGGCCGTCCACACCCCCGGTCACACCACCGGGATGACCGCCTATCTCGTCGGCGGGAGCCTCCTCGCGACCGGGGATGGGCTGTTCGTCGAGAGCGTCGCGCGGCCCGACCTGGAGGAGGGTGACGAGGGCGCGCCCGACGCCGCCCGACTGCTCTACGAGACCCTCCAGGAGCGGGTTCTCCCGCTGCCCGAGGACACGCTGATTGGCGGGGCCCACTACAGCGACGCCGCCGAGCCCGCCGCCGACGGCACATACACCGCGCCGCTGGGCGAGCTCGTTGTGGCGATGGACACGCTCACGGCCGACGAGGCGGCCTTTGTCGACACGGTGCTCGCCGACATGCCACCCCGGCCGGCAAACTACGAGCGGATCATCGCCACGAACCTGGGACAGGAGTCGGTCGACGACGAGGAGGCCTTTAGCCTGGAGCTGGGGCCGAACAACTGCGCCGCGAGCCAGGGCTCGCTGGCCGGTGACTGAGGGGGCCGACCGTGCTTGACCCACTCCCACTCCAGCTGGCTGCCGACCTGTTCCCCAACGGGGTCGCCCGCTACGCCGTCGGCGGCCTGCTGGTCGGGCTCGGCGTGACCGTCATCTACCTCGGCACCGGCATCTCCGCCGGCGCGAGCACGTTCCTTGAGTCGACGCTGTCGTACGTCTCCGGCCGGACCCGGTTCCAGCGGTACGCCCGCTCGCGGGACTGGCGACTCGTGTTCACCCTCGGGATCGTCCTGGGCGCCGGCGTCTACGCCGTCACCGTCCAGGGCGGGGCGTGGCTGACCGATGTCCAGCCCTGGCGGCTCCTGGTCGGCGGCGTCTTCGTCGGGGTCGGCACCCGCGTCGGGAAGGGGTGTACCTCCGGACACGGGGTCTGTGGCGTCGGCTCGGCCTCGAAGACCTCTCTCGCCGGCGTCATCACCTTCCTGCTGGTCGCGGTCCTGACCGCACAACTCGTCGCAGCCGTCGGGGTGAGCCCCTGATGGCCGGAGCACACGAGGGCGAGCGCCGGCATCCGGCCTTCATGCCGCTGGTCCTGGTCGGCGGGCTCGTCTTCGGGTTCGGCCTCGCGTACAGTCGGATGGCCCGCCCGGAGGTCGTGTTGAACTTCCTCCAGTTCGAGGACCTCGGGCTGGTCTTTGTGATGTTCGGCGGCGCCGCCGTCACCGGCGTGGTGTTCCTCCTGGCGCCACGGCTGTTCGACCGCGCGCCGCTGACCGGTGACGGCTTCGAGCGCCGGCTGAAGTCCTTCGACCGGAACGTGTTGGTCGGGGGTGCCATCTTCGGCGCCGGCTGGGGGCTGTCGGGGGTCTGTCCCGGCGCCGCCTACGCCAGCCTCGGGGTCGGCAACGTCACCATCCTCTGGGCGCTCGCGGGGATGTTCCTCGGCGCATACCTCCAGGGCTACTGGCGGAGCCGGTCGGCCGACACCGAGCCGGCGGCCGCGAGCGCCGACTGACACACACCACCGATGGAACTCTCCCTCCTGGCCCTGTTTCTGACTGCCGGCCTCGCGAGCCTGTTCATGTCGTGGGTGATCGGCGCCGGCTCCAGTGGCGCCACCCCCTTTGCGCCCGCGGTCGGTGCCAACGCCGTCTCGACGATGCGGGCGGCCCTCGTCGTCGGGGTCTTTGGCTTTCTGGGCGCGGTCGTCCAGGGTGGCAACGTCTCCGAGGCCGTCGGCCGCGGGCTCGTCGGCGGTGTCACACTCCCTGCGGCGGGCGTGATCACCGTCCTGCTCATCGGCGCCGGGCTCATGGCCGTCGGGATCCGCACCGGCTACCCGATCGCGACCGCCTTCACCGTCACCGGCGCCGTCGTCGGTGTCGGCCTGGCGCTCGGCGGCACGCCCGCCTGGGGGAAGTACCAGCAGGTCGGGGCTGTCTGGGTGTTGACCCCCTTTGTCGGCGGCGGGTTGGCCTACGCTATCGCCAGTGTCCTTCCCCGGGAGGACGCCCCCGAGCGGGTCTGTATCCCCCTCCTCGCGGGGATGGTCGGGGCTGTCCTCGCCAACGTCGGCTTTGCCGGTCTCGGCCCTGACGGAACACCGGGGTCGGTCGCCGGGGCCACCCGGCGTCTGCTTGCCCCCGAGAGCCAACTCCTCCCGCTCGCCGTCACGTCCGGGGTGACCCTCGCGGTCGTGGGGCTGGTCTACTGGGACGTCAGCCGGGACGAGACCGGCGGGCTCAGGCGCGTCCTCCTGGCGCTTGGCTCGCTCGTGGCCTTCTCGGCGGGCGGGAGCCAGGTCGGCCTCGCCGTTGGCCCCCTGCTCCCACTGCTGGACGACGTCGGGGTCATCACCCCGGCGGTCGTCCTCGCCGGCGGGGGTGTCGGGATACTGGTCGGCTCCTGGACCGGCGCCCCACGGATGATCAAGGCACTGGCCCAGGACTACTCCTCGCTGGGGCCGCGGCGGTCGATCGCCGCGCTTGTCCCCTCCTTTCTGATCGCACAGACCGCCGTCGTGCTGGGTGTGCCGGTCTCGTTCAACGAGATCGTCGTCTCGGCGATCATCGGCAGCGGCGCCGCGGTCGGCGGGAGCGACGCCGTCAGCGCCCGGAAACTCTCCGTGACCGTCGGGGCCTGGGCGGGGTCCTTCGGTCTCGCCTTCGGGTTGGGCTATGCCGCGGTGACACTCTCACCGATGCTGTAGGTCCTGTCACCCGCCGGCCGGTCCACAGGGGCGGGCAAACTAGACGTTGCCCTGTGTCCGTACCATCGGCTCCCCGAAGACACCCCCGAGCGGCAGCCGTCACAGCCGGCTCCGGGCCCACAGTGTCGTCGGCGCGACCGCCACCCCTCGGCCGGCGGTATCCCGAGCCAACCGGCTGTGCGATTGTGCACTTTCCACACAAGTCTTTTATCGGCTCGTCTCGTAGAGATGTTCAATGCCGGACTCGATGTCAGAACAACTCCAGCGGGATATGGTGTGTGAGGGTCTTCTCGAGTGCTTTCACGGGCTCAAACAGCTAGACCGGGACTGTTTCGAGACGCTGGTCCGGGCCGACAACCCGCTGACTGTCGACGAGGTGGCCGACCGGGTTGACCGCGAACGCTCGACGGCATACCGGGCCATCCAGCGCCTCCTCCAGGCGGGATTCATCCAGAAGGATCAGGTCAACTACGACCAGGGCGGCTACTACCACGTCT
>JBLGCN010000293.1:0-3306 GCA_047617405.1 Natronomonas sp. | reverse complement strand
CCCAGGGGGCGACCCTGAAGACGAACCTCGAGGAGGCCTGGCGGGACCGCTTTGTCACCCGGGAGGGTCACATGGAGATCGACGCCCCCAACGTGATGCCTGAGGCCGTCTTCGAGGCGTCGGGCCACCTCGACACCTTCGACGACATGATAGTCGAGTGCCCGGCGTGTGGGGCGACCCACCGGGCCGACCACCTCATCGAGGACGCCACCGACATCGAGGAGGCCGAGTCGATGGCGAACGAGGCGGCGGTAGAGATTATCGCCGACAACGGGGTCGGCTGTCCCTCCTGTGGGGAGTTACTCGCCGACGAGCCCGTCGACAACTTCAACCTCATGTTCGGGACCAACATCGGGCCGGGCGACGCCGCGCCGGGCTACCTGCGCCCCGAGACCGCCCAGGGTATCTTCGTGGAGTTCCCCCAACTCGCGGAGTACGCCCGCAATCAACTCCCCTTCGGCGTTGCGCAGGTCGGGACGGCCTACCGCAACGAGATCAGCCCCCGGAAGTCACTGGTGCGGGTTCGGGAGTTCACCCAGGCCGAACTCGAACACTTCGTCGACCCCGAGACCGACGAGCCACCGCTGGAGCGGGTCGCGGACGTGGAGTTGCCGCTGTCCGCCGCCGCCCCACAGCAGCGCGTGGGCGGCACGGCCGTCGAGATGAGTGTCCGGACGGCCGTCGAGGAAGGCGTCATCGAGAGCGAGTGGGTCGCCTTCTATCTGGGGCTCGCAAAGCGGTGGTACGAGCGGGTCGGCGTCGACATGGACCGGTTTCGCTACCGCCAACACCTTCCCGGGGAACTCTCCCACTACGCCTCGGACTGCTGGGACGCGGAGTCCGAGGTCGACGGCGACTGGATAGAGGTCACCGGCTTCGCGTACCGCGGTGACTACGACCTGACGAACCACGCCGCACACTCCGGTGAGGACTACGACGTCTTCAAGCAGTACGACGAGCCCGTCACCGTCGAGCGGCCGACGGTCGACCCCGACATGAGCGAACTCGGCCCGGCGTTCGGCGGCGAGGCAGAGGCGGTCGCAGAGGCGCTCGAGGACCTCGCGGAGCGCAACCCCGGCGCCTTCGAGGGCGAGACGGTGACCGTCGAGGTCGACGGACAGGAGTACGGGGTCCCCGTCGAGCAGACCGGGTTCGCGGTCGAGGAGGTGACCGAGGCCGGCGAGCGGGTGACCCCACACGTCGTCGAACCCTCCTTCGGCGTGGGCCGGCTGGTCTACACTGTCCTCGCACACGCCTACGAGACCGACGTGGTCGACGGCGAGGAGCGGACCTACCTCTCGCTGCCGCCGGCTCTGGCGCCGACGACAGTCGGCGTGTTCCCGCTGATGGACCGCGACGGGCTCGGCGACCGGGCCCGCGAGGTTGCCACACAGCTGCGCAAGGCGGGGCTCGCCGTGACCTACGACGACTCGGGTGCCATCGGCCGCCGGTACCGCCGACAGGACGAGGTCGGCACCCCCTTCTGTGTGACCGTCGACTACGACACCCTCGGCGAGGGTGACAGCCCCGACCTGGCGGGGACTGTCACCGTCCGGGAGCGTGACACGACGTCCCAGCACCGGGTCGCTATCGAGGAGCTGTCAGAGACGTTGCGGGCGCTCCGGGAGGGCGATATCGGGTTTGGAGAGACCGGCTGAGGGATGGACTACGGCCGCCGGCTCGCACACGTCAGCGGGGTGGCTGTGCCGGGGCTGTACCTGGCCGGCCTCGTTGGGTGGGGGACAGTCAAATACCTGGTCGCGGCCGGCGCCGCCCTGGCGGTGGTCCTCGAACTGGTCCGGCTGTTCGCCGGGCTGGACTGGGTGGTCTACGACCGGCTCACCCGCGAGTACGAACAGAACAACCCTGCCGGCTACGCGCTGGCGGTCGTCTCGGCAGCCATCGTCGGCTGGACCTTCCAGCCGGCTATCGCCGTCGCCGCCTACCTCCTGTTGGGTATCGCCGACCCGCTCGCTGGCGTGCTCTCCGAGGCCGAGGGGCCTGACACCCGCAAGTCAGCCGCGGTGATGATGGTCACCTTCGCGGTCTGCGTGCTCATCGGGCTGCCTTTTCTCCCGCCGCGGGCCGTGTTCCCCGTCGCGGCCGTGGTGGTCGCCGCCGACGCGCTCAAACCACGGGTCTACGGCTACGTCATCGACGACAACGTCTCGATCCCGGTAGGGGCTGGCGTCACCGGCTGGCTGCTCGTAACATACGTGCCGCCGCTGGTGTGACCGGCTGGCACCGTTACTGGCTCCCTGCGCTCGCGCTGTCTCCGACCACTTTCACCCCGCTACCCGCACTCTTAACCCCGCAGACCGGTTACGGCGGGACGAATGGCGACTGGCGCCGAGCGCGACACCGAGACGATTGACCGGCCGCTCGTGGTCCCCGGGACCCTGGAGCGGCGGGCATACCAGCTCCGGCTGGCCGAGGCCGCGACCCGCGGACACACGCTGGTCTGTCTCCCGACCGGGCTGGGGAAGACGGCGGTGAGCCTGCTGGTGACCGCCCACCGGCTCCACGAGACCGGGGGAAAGTCACTGCTGCTCGCGCCGACAAAGCCGCTGGTCGCCCAGCACGCCGACTTCTACCGGGAGGCCCTCGGGATCCCGGACGAGGAGATTGTGGTCTTCACCGGCGAGGTCAGCCCCGACGACCGTGCGGCGCTCTGGGGCGACGCCCGGGTGGTCGTCGCCACCCCACAGGTCGTCGAGAACGACCTCGTCGGTAACCGGGTCTCGCTTTCGGCGGTTACCCACTGCACCTTCGACGAGTGTCACCGGGCGACCGGCGACTACGCCTACAACTACATCGCCGAGCGCTACCACGCCGACGCCGACCAGCCCCTGGTGACGGGGATGAGCGCCTCCCCGGGCGACGACGAGGAGAGTATTCTCCAGGTGTGTGAGAACCTCGGGCTCGGCAACGTCGAGGTGATGACGGAGGAGGACGCCGACGTCGCGGCGTACACCCACGACACGAGCGTCGAGTGGGAGCGCGTCGAGTTGCCCGAGACCGTCGAGGAGGTCCGGGGCGCGCTGAAGGAGGTCATCCGGGACCGGCTGACACAGCTCAAAGAACTCGGCGTCACCTCAACCACACAGCCGGACGTCTCCGAGCGGGAGATCCACAAGGTCCAGGGGCAGCTCCGGGAGCTGATGGACAACGACCAGTCCGAGGGCTACCAGGGGATGAGCCTGCTCGCCGAGGTCCGGAAGCTGCGAACCGCCGTCACCTACGTCGAGACACAGAGCGTCAGGTCCTTTCGACAGTATATGGAGCGCCAGCGGGAGGCCGCCCGCT
>JBLGCN010000292.1:0-3307 GCA_047617405.1 Natronomonas sp. | reverse complement strand
GTGACACATCAGATAAAGGCCGGGTGAATCCGGCACCTGTCCACGCGCCGCCAGCAACTCAGCCCCGCGGGCCGACGTATTCGGTGCCGTCCCAGTGGGCGGAGTTGTCCTGTGGCTCGTAGCCAAGTGCCTCGCGGGCGCGCTCGATGGAGTAGTACCTGCGGTCGTTGTCGCTGATCCCGTAGACGGTCTCGTAGCCGTATTCGGCCTCGAGTGCGCGCTCGTGGATGTGCGCACAGTCCCGCATCGAGAGCCACATCGCCTGGCCGCGCTCGTAGTCGACAGGCGGGTAGCCCTCGTTGAGGTTGCCGATCCTGACATTACAGACCGCGATGCCGTGGGTGTCGTGGAAGTACCGGCCGACAACCTCCCCGGCGACCTTCGAGACCCCGTACTTGTTGCCGGGGCGGGGGAGCTCGGTGCCGTCGAGCCGGAAGTCGTCGTCGGCGCGGTACATCTCGGGGGTGCGCTCGTCGGTCTCGAAGGCGCCGACAGCGTGATTCGAGGAGGCGTAGACGACCCGCTCGGCGCCCTCCTCGACGGCGACCTCGTAGACGGTGTGTGTGCCGTCGATATTGTTCGCGAGGACGCTGTCCCAGGGGGCGCTGGGCCGGGGGTCGCCCGCGAGATGGATGATAGCGCCGACACCCTCGGCGGCGGGGGCGACATCCGCGGGGTCCTCCACCTCGCCGGTCCAGTACGGGTGGCCGGGCTCCTCTGCCGGAGGGTTGTGGTACAGTAGCCGCCAGTTGTAGGCGTCACCGAGCCCCTCGAGAATGGCCCGACCGACGTGACCGCCCGCACCCGTGAGCAGAACCGGCTCGTCCATTCGCGTAAACTCACGCACACTACGAATAAGTAGCCAGCGGTTTGCACACGGGCACTCGGGGCCACCGTTTGCCGGGACCGACGGGCAGTTGTGCCCGCCCGCGGAGACAGGCGCATGGGTAACACCGACCCCACGGACCCACAGGCCGCCTGTTTCGAGGCCGGTATCAAGTTTGGCTCGCTGTACCACCAGTTCGCGGGTACACCGGTCAGCCCCGCGAGCGCCCCCTCGCTCGCGGCCGCCATGGAGGAGGCCATCGAGAACCAGCCCCACTGTGTGTCCGTCACGGTCGACATCCGCGAGGAGACACTCGCCGAGGCGGTCGCGGACGGTCCGGCGGCGTACACCGAACTCACCGGCCGCTTCTTCGAGGTCGAGTTGCGGATCGCCTACGAGGACACGACGGTCGTCGCGGAGATGGCGATGGCCGACGGCTACCCGCTGATGGAGGTCACGGCCGTCCGGGACCGGGAGTGAGGCCGCCGGCGCGGTGGTCCGGCGTCATTCTGTTTCACTTTCAGTTCCGGGCGCGGATTTAACCCCGCCGCGGGCAAAGTCTCAGTATGTCACAGTCGACACTCGACGACGACGACCTCTTCGGCGAGGCCGCATCGGAGATGCGCGAGGACGTGGAGGAGTCGCTTGCGGCGGCTCACGAGGCACTGCCGGCCGCCGCGGATGTCTGGGAGACCGACGCCAACAACACGCTCGGCGCGCTCAACGGGCTCAAGACCGCCCTGGACGTCGGCGACGCCAGCGACCACCTCCGGGACGCAAAGAAGTGGTACACCATGGGCGAACGTGCCGACGCCTTCGACGACGCCGACGACCTCGCCGCCGACATCGAGGCCGCTGAGAGCCTCGTCGCGGATATCGAGGCGGCCCGCGAGCAGGTGACCGACCTCACCAGCACGCTCCCCCAGCTCAAAACCGCGCTCGAGGAGGGCGGCGGTGGCGACGCGGACGCCGAGGCCGAGGCCGAGGCGGAGGCCTGACCGACACCGCTACGCTACGTCTCTCTCTGCTCGGACCCCCACTCGCGGGCCGCGACGACAGCCACGAGTTCAGCGAGCCTCGCACCGGCGTCGTCGAGAAGGTCCTTACCCTGTTGTTCGTCCGCCTCCCGGGGGTCGCCGACGACACCGTTGCCGGCGAACGCCGCACTGTCGTAGGCGAGGTTGACGCCCGCCTCCCACTCCCCCCACCGGGTGGCCCCGTCCGCGGCTGCGTCCTCGAGACATCCCTCACGGACGAGTTCGGGCCGGGTCGCAAAGAGGAGGCTCGTCTCCATGGCCCCGGCGTGGCCCATCTCGAGGCTGCTCTCGACGGCCTCGAACCAGGTGAAGGGGACGGCGTAGGCGGTCCCGTCGCGGGTCAGTCGGGCACAAACCTCCCGGAGGGCGTCGACGTTGCCGCCGTGACCGTTGACAACCACGACCCGGTCCCAGCCGTGTGTGGCAAGACTCTCGACGGTCTCGCGGACGTAGGCCCGGAACGTGTCGGGGCTGACCCACAGGGTGCCCGCGAAGTGGCGGTGTTCCTCGCTGACGCCGACAGGGATGGCGGGCGCGACGACAACCTCGCCGTCGTACGCCGCCGCCCCGCGGGCGGTGACGGCCTCGGCGGCCAGTGTGTCGGTCCCGAGAGGGGCGTGTGGTCCGTGTTGTTCGGTGCTGCCGACCGGGAGCAGCGCCACGTCGATGTCGGCCCTGTCACCCGCGTTCCCGTCCCTGCCGAGGTCGGTCCACGTCGTCTCCGCGAGATGCATGTCCGGCCTACCGGACCGGCCGGCAAGAAGGTCCCGCCCGCAGGACGCGGCCAACGAGTCTCGTCGCCGTCTCAGTCGTCGGCGTCGGGTGTGGCCTCGGCCTGACGGCGACTGGCGCGCTCGACGAACTCCTCGGGGAGGTCGTCGATCTCGCCGGCCTGGACGGCCCAGAGGTTGGCGTAGAGCCCGTCCTCGGCCAGCAGGTTCTCGTGGGTCCCCCGTTCGACGACACGGCCGTCTTCGATGACGACAATCTGGTCGGCGTCCTTGACCGTCGAGAGCCGGTGGGCGATCACCAGCGTGGTGCGGTCGGCGGTCAGCCGGTCGAGGCTCTTCTGGATCAGGAGTTCGGTCTCGGTGTCGACGTCGGAGGTTGCCTCGTCGAGCAGGAGGATCTCGGGGTCCTGGAGGATCGCACGGGCGATGGCCACCCGCTGGCGCTGGCCGCCCGATAGCTTTACACCTCGTTCCCCGACCATCGTGTCGTAGCCGTCCGGGAGGTTCGTGACGAAGTCGTGGGCCTCGGCGGCCTTCGCCGCGGCCACGATATCCTCGTCGTCGGCGTCGGGCAACCCGTATGCGATGTTGTCACGGACCGTGCCGTAGAAGAGGTAGGTCTCCTGACCGACGTATCCCATGGCCCTGCGGATGCTCGGTACCGAAACCTCGCGGACGTCGGTCCCGTCGACCCGAACCGCACCCTCGTCGAC
>JBLGCN010000291.1:0-3326 GCA_047617405.1 Natronomonas sp. | reverse complement strand
GACCGGCTTCTCCCCGTCGAGTTCGGGCGCGCCGGAGTCGACAAAGTCCCCGCCATTGCCCTTCTCACAGAAGCCAAGGTCCTCGTAGGTCACGAGTTCGGTGATCGTGAAGCAGTCGTGGACCTCGGCGACGTCGATCTCCTCGGCGGTGATCCCGGCCTCGTCGTATGCCTGGCTCGCTGCCTGGGTACTCGCCGGGAAGCCGACCAGCGCCTCGTCGTCGCCGCGCAACAGGCTGTCTGTCGAGAGCCCGGAGCCGGCGACCCAGACGGGGTCGTCGGTGTACTCCTCGACGACATCCTCGCTGACGACGATGGTGGCCGCGGCGCCGTCGGTGACCGGACAACAGTCATACAGGTTCAGCGGGTAGGTCACCTGTGGCCCCTCGACGACATCCTCGACGCTGCAGGTGAACTGGTAGTGGGCGTGGGGGTACTTCGCGCCGTTCTCGTGGTTCTTCACCGAGACCTTCGCGATCTGCTCGCGGGTGGTCCCGAACTGGTGCATGTGACGGGTGGCGCGCATCCCGAAGAAGGCGGGCATAGTCACGCCCCGGCCCCGCCAGACCTGGTCGAGGGCCGCCCCCTCGATCAGCCCCTCCGCGGAGTCGCGCATCTTCTCGGCACCCAACACCAGTGCCACGTCGGCCTGGCCCGCCTGGATTGCGGTGGTTGCCTGCCGGAAGGCCGTACTCCCGGTCGCACAGGCGTTCTCGACCCGGCTGGAGGGGATACCAAAGAGCCCCGTGGAGTGTGAGGCCCCCAGACCGCTGGAGGCGTCGTTGGCGATGTCGAGCGTGCCAAAGAAGGCGGCGTCGATCTCCCCGGGCTCGACCCCGTGGTCGACGTCGTCGACCGCGTCGATGAAGGCCCGCTCGGCCATCTCGTCGAGTGACTGCTCGAACAGTTCGCCGAAGTCGATGATACCGGCGCCGGCGACCGCGACATCCCTCATAGCCGGTCACCCCGTGGGCGCTTGAACTTGAAGGAGTTCACCGGCAGGCCGTCGATGTCGAACATCGTCCGGAGGTCGGCCTCGGCCTCCATCCCGATCTCGACGTCGTCGGGGTCGGTCTCGGTGAACAGCCCGTACACCCGGGCAGGCTCGCCGTTACCCTCCTGGGGGATGTCGACCACGGCGACCGGAAGCGGCGTCTCGAACTCGTCGGGCAGGCGCTGCTGGACGACGTATGACTGGACCGTCCCCCGCTCCTCAAGTTGGACGTCGCTCCAGTCGGGGTACTCGCCACACCGCTTGCAGACCTCCCGGCGCTCGGGGATGGTGACGTAGCCACAGGAGCCACACTCGGCGGCCTCGAGCCGTTCGTTCGCCGCGCGGTCGCGGACGAACGGTGGCTCGTGCATCAGGCGTCACCCCCGAGCTGTTCGCGGAACGAGCGGTGTTTGGCGTATGTGACGTACTCCTTGCTGTCGAGATACTCCTGAACTGTCATTGCTGGTGTCGTGTCCGCCGTGACATCGACCGCGACCGCGTCGCTGCCGCCGGGGCCGTAGGAGGCCAGCAGGACCCGCTCGCCGGCCGTCGCCTCGTCGAGCGCCGCCGCGAGGTCGAGCAGGACGCCGCCGGCGCCCGCGTACCCGACCGAGTCGAAGGTGCTGTGCAGGTGGGCGTCCAGGCCAACGGCGCCGGCGGCCCGCTCGCCCCAGCCGCCGTCGTGTTCCGGAAAGACGCCGTGGTCGACGCCCTCGGCCAGCCCGTCGACCGCGCCGGCGACCGCCTCCAGGTAGTTCTTCCGGTTGAACCGACCGTCACCCGAGACGGGCGAGCCCCCGCGCTTGAATCGGCCGACGTAGCCTGTGGTGTGGCTTGCGGTCTCTGTGACCGTGCCGACACCCTCGTCGCCGAGTACGAGCGCGCCGGCGCCGGCGCCCGCCGTCTCGAGTTCGTCACTGTCGGGGTCGGCCCGGAGGACGTCGGCCGCGACGACGAGTGCGGTCCCGCAGTCGTTCGCCACGGCGTCACGGGCGGCGAGGACCGCGTCGGTGGCCGCGCGCGCCGAGCCCTGGAAGTCGCCGGTCCGGAGGTCGGTCCCGGCCCCGACGGCGTGGCCGACGTGGGCCGCGACACCGCGCTCGTCGAAGGGGTCCGAGGTCGTCGCGGCGAACACCGCGTCCACCGCCGCCCCGTCGGCGTCCGCGTTCGCGAGGGCGTTTTTCGCTGCCTGTACGCCAAGCGTGACGACGTTCTCGTCGTGTGCGGGGACGGCCGTCTCCCCGCCGGCGTAGCCGCCGTGTTGCTGTGCGATGTCGGCCCGCTCGACCCGGTACAGCGGGACATACGCACCGTAGCCACGTATCCCTGTCATGTTACCACACGCCATTGACGCGGCCGGCGATAATAAAGCTCGGTGGTATAGACCGGCGCCCCGACCGGGCGCGCCGCCCGTCCGTGTCGGAGGCCACGGCGGCGGCCGGCGGAGTCAGTCGCCGCCCTCGCTGATCCGCGGGACACCCTTCGCGGTGACTGTCTCCCCGATCAGGTAGGAGGCGGCGTCACTCGCGAGGAACTGGGCGAGGTCGGCGATCTCCGCCGAGACGCCGATCCGGCGGTCGACCTCGGTGCGGTCGATATCCTGTGCCTCGACACCCATCTGTGACTCGACGCCGGGTGTGAGCACGAGCCCGGGGGCGATACAGTTGACCCGGACGCCCCGCTCGGCCCACTCGACCGACAGCGTCGTCGTCAGGTTGATCACGGCGGCTTTGGCCGCCCCGTATGGGCTCATCTGTGGCGAGCCCTGCTGGCCGGCGACGCTTGCCAGATTGATAACCGTCCCGCCCCCGTCGGCGAGGTAGTCCCCGGCCACCTGCGTGCAGTGGTATGTGCCGTGGAGGTTGATGTCGACGATCGTCTTCCAGCCGTTGGGGCTGATCTCGTCGAAGTCGGTCATGAAGCTGGCGCCGGCGTTGTTGACCAGACAGTCCAACTCGCCGAACTCCTCGACGGTCGCCTCGACCAGCGCCTCGACGGCGTCGCGGTCGGTCACGTCACACTCGATCGCCAGCGCCCGGCCGCCGTCGCGGTCGTTGATCGTCGCCGCAACTTCGTCGACCTTCGACTGTTTTCGCGAGCAGACCACCACGTCGGCGCCGTCGGCGGCGAACTGCTCGGCGATTTCGCGGCCGATCCCCTGGCTCGCGCCGGTGATAATCGCTGTCTGTCCGTCGACCCTGAATCTGCCGAGACTCATCCGAGACCACTCCTGTGTGTCATTGTGCATCTACGACTGCGGGAGTGCAGATAATAAAACTCCGCCACGCCACCCACGGGGCAAAAGGCTCTCATCCTGGCGGCGGTGCTGGCCG
>JBLGCN010000290.1:0-3328 GCA_047617405.1 Natronomonas sp. | reverse complement strand
GCGCTGTCGACCCCACTGACGAGGGTGGGAACGGTCACGGAGTCGGGTGTGACACTCGGCGACAAGGCGCTTCCGGACCGGGGATACACCCACTGACGCGGCGTGCGGGCCGCCGGGGCTCAGAGCGTCACGATTTCGATAGGGACAGGGGTGAAACAGAGCGCGCCGAGGCCGAGTGTGACGAGACCAACCGCGACCCGGCGGCGGTCGAGCGGCTCGTCGTAGACCGGGTCGGCCGCGCCGGCGTACGCCAGCCCGAGGGCGAAGAGCCCCCAGAAGACCCAGATAGCAACGGAGTTGACGGTCCCCCTGACGACGTAGAGGTAGGCGGCGAGCGCGAACAGCAGCCCGGGGACAGCGGCCGAGAGGGTCTCCTGGCGCGGTCCGACCACCGCCCGGAGGATGTGGCCGCCGTCAAGCTGTCCGACCGGGAGGAGATTCAGGACGGTAACGAGCATCCCGACCCACCCGCCGAACACGACCGGGTGGACCGAGCCGTTGACCGCGAGCTTCCCTGCGGTTCCCGTGGCCTCCGCGATGAGCACCAGCAGCGCCGGGTTGTTGAACCGGATGAACGTGCCGGTGTCCCCGCTGGCGGCCTCCTGGACCGGCAGGGGGTCGAGCTGGAGCCCGATGGCGGTCACGACGACCGTCGCCGCCAGCCCTGCGAGCGGCCCGGCGACGCCGATATCGAACAGCGCCGTCCGGTCCGGGATCCGCCCTTTCATCCGGATCACTGCGCCCATCGACCCGATGACCGACGGAAACGGAATAAAGTACGGCAGCGTCGCGTCGACGTCGTGATACCGGCTCATGACGTAGTGTCCCAGCTCGTGGACCCCGAGGACGCCGAGGATGGCGATAACAAAGGGCCAGGCCTCGAGCATCGCGACCGGTCCCGCGGACAGCGGGAGCCGGTACCACGTCGTCGCCCCGACCAGAAGCGTCGAGAACACCGTCGCAACCAGAAGGGCAACGTTGGTCCACGGGACCCCGTCGACCCCGACCGACCGGGGCGTTGCCACGAGAACGTGCTCCCCGGGGGAGACGGGGAACTCGCTCTCGCCGCCGTCGGGGTATCCCTGCCGGAGCTGTACCTCGTACCCACACTCCCGGAACCGCGGCCAGAGCTCCTGGTCGACGCGGTCAGGCGGGGCGCGGGGCTGGCCGACATAGACCAGCCGGTCACCGTCCTTGCGGACATCGTACACCGCGAAAACCGGCGCGATGTCGGCGGCCGACGGCCCCGCGGCCGGCCACTCGCTGCGCTGCATCGAATCGGCGTTTGCGTCCGACGCGGTTAAACAGCGTGGAGTCACCGGCCGTCAGCCGGCGAAGACGGGAACCGAGACCGGGTCACGGGCGGCGGGGACCGGATTGTGTGTGAGCGCGCTCAGGCCGGCTCGACGCGCCAGGTAGTCGCGCTCGTGTACGACCACTTCTCGATCTCGAGTTCCGCGGCCGAGTCCTTCAGCTTGACCATCAGGGCGCCAATCTCCTTCGGGGAGAGCCCGACCTCGTCCGCGATGAACTTGCTCTTGAAGTACATCTCGCCGTCGGTCGCCTTCCGCTTGAGAAAGGCACACAGCTGTTCTTCCTTCGAAGCGTCCTGGGAGGGCGTCGTCGTTGCGCTCATGACTCACTCATAGCTACCGCCCAGAGCCATATATAGAGGAACGAACCTTCGGACCGCTTCGGTCGGTTTCAGAGACTGCGGGGTGTAAAACGACCTTTTACAACGGCCGCAAACCGGCGGAGACATTTTACAATCTGCGCTAAAGCCGTGAGCGCCGACACGGACCGGACCGGTACGGTGCCCTCGTCCGGTCGGGAACCCCGGGTGCGTTCCGCGCAAAAAGCGGATCTTGTTGCTCGTTGTCTCCGGGCTCCTACCGCTCGCGTCGGCGCTGTCGACCCGTGGCGCCGGTGCCCGCAGGGCGGCTTGACAACCCTTAAGCCGGTCTCGGGGTTACGACAGGACGATGAGAGTGGTCGTCTCCGTCGGCGGGAGCGTTCTCGTGCCGGACCTCGATTCCCCGCGCGCCGCCGGCTACGCCGCGGCCGTCGAGCAGTTACTCGATGCGGGCCACGAGGTGTGTATCGTGGTTGGCGGCGGCGCAACGGCCCGCGAATACATCGAGGCCGCACGCAACCTCGGGGCAAACGAGACCGAACTCGACCACCTCGGGATTGCGGTGACACGCCTCAACGCCCGGCTCCTGGTCGCAGCCCTCGACGACCGGGCTGTCTCGGCACCTGCGACCGACCACGGGGCGGCCCGGACCGCGCTCCGGCGGGGCGAGGTTCCCGTGATGGGCGGCACCGAGGCCGGCCACACGACCGACGCTGTCGCCACTGCCCTGGCGGAGTACGTCGACGCCGACCTCCTGGTCTACGCGACCAGCGTCCCCGGCGTGTTCGACGCCGACCCGGAGGCAGACCCCGGGGCCAGCAAGTACGGGCAGATCGGCGTCGACGACCTGGTGGCACTAGTTGCCGAGATGGACATCGACGCCGGGAGCAACACACCGGTGGACCTACTGGCGGCGAAACTCCTCCAGCGTGCCGGCCTCCGCGCGGTCGTGCTCGACGGCGGTGACCCCGGGGCGGTCGTCGCGGCTGTCGACGGTGACCACAGCGGGACCGATATCGAACCACGATGACTGATACCGACCTCCCCGACCCATACGAGACTGCCAGTAGCGCCGACCACCCCTTCTGGGCCGACGCCGCCGCCGACGCCATCGAGGCCCGCGAGCCGGAGGAACCGGTCGTAGTCAAAGGCGGTGTTTCCCCGTCGGGCGTCCCACACATCGGTCACGCCAACGAGATCCTGCGGGGCCACTTCGTCGCGGAGGCGCTGCGCGGCCGTGGCTACGAGGTTCGTCAGGTCTTCACCGCCGACGACAGAGACCGGCTGCGCGCTATCCCTCGGCAGCTCGCCGACTTAGACTCGAACGTTGTCGGCCTCGGTGATGTTGACGCGGGCGCACTCGGACGCAATCTCGGCAAGCCGTACACGGAGATCCCCGACCCGTTTGGCTGCTGTGACTCCTACGGGGCACACTTCACGCGGCTGCTCCGGAACAGCGCCGACCGGCTGGGCGTCGATGTCGAGCTGGTCTCGAATACGGAGCTCTACGAGACCGGGGAGTTCGAGGCCGTCACCCGTCGCGGGGGGGGGGGCCCCCCCCCCCCCCCCGTGAACAATTCCCTCACTTTGGATTTAAATTAATTCTAACCTGAGCGACATTTCCAAATGTTGTAGGAGCAGCCTGGTTGCTCGGGATCAACATCTTAGGTGTCAATAAAAGCTTCCTGCGAGGGG
>JBLGCN010000289.1:0-3331 GCA_047617405.1 Natronomonas sp. | reverse complement strand
GGAGTCGGGGCTCACCGTGACCTGTGCCCTGACGGTCCGGGTCTCGGCGGGCTTCTCGGACGTGATCGTGTAGGTCGCGTTGTACGCGTCGAGGCTGTCGTACTGTTGGACCGTCTCGTCGGCTGGCGGGAGGGCGTTGCCGCCGGCCAGGAGGAGCCCCGCGCCCAGTGCCAGCATCGTCACGACACCGACCCCGGCGAGGACCACCGCCACCGACCGGCCGCGCGTTCCGGGTACCATGATGTCGTCGATATGTTGCGTTTTCGAGTAGTCAGAAACAAATGCCTGACGGGTTCCGACCGCGGCGACACTGACGAAAGGGCCTAAGAGCGTCACGGGCATACACGGGGGTGATGAGTCAGGCACTGCTGGTCGTCGCCCACGGTTCACACCTGAACCCGGCCTCGAGTGCGCCCGCGCAGGACCACGCTGACCGGGTCCGTACAGCGGGAGCCTTCGAGGAGGTTCGGGAGGCCTACTGGAAGGAGGAGCCCTCACTGCGCAACGCCCTCCGGACTGTCGTCGCCGACGAGGTGTACATCGTCCCGCTGTTTGTCAGTGAGGGGTACTTTACCGAGGAGGTCATCCCGCGCGAACTCCGCCTGGAGTTCGAGGCCTCGGACTGGGACTCCGACGGGACCAGCGCCGGCGCTGTCACGCTCGAGCCGGCGGACGTCGAGAAGACCGTTCACTACTGCGGGCCGGTCGGCACCCACGACGCGATGAGTGACGTCATCGTCCGGCGTGCCGAGAGCGTCACCGGCGACCCCGACGTCGGGCCGGATGTCGGCCTGGCCGTTGTCGGCCACGGCACCAAACGTAACGAGAACTCCGCGAAGGCGGTCGAGTACCACGCCGACCGGATCCGCACGCGGGACCGGTTTGCCGAGGTCCGGGCGCTGTTCATGGACGAGGACCCCGAGGTCGACGACGTGACCGACTACTTCGGTGGCGAGGCGCGACGCGGCTCGGAACAGTCGAGCGGGCACCGCCCGCGAGACATCGTTGTCGTCCCGCTCTTTATCGCGGACGGCTACCACACCCAGGAGGATATTCCGGCGGACATGGGCCTGACCGAGGACGACGACGGGCGCGGGGCGTACGACGTGCCAACCACGGTCGACGGCCACGACATCTGGTACGCCGGTGCGATCGGCACGGAACCGCTGCTGGCCGACGTGGTCCTCGAGCGAGCGGCCGACGCCGGCGCCGACGTCGAGGCGCAGACCGACACGGACGACACGGGGTCGGCCCGTGCAGGTGGGGACTGAGATGGCTGGTCCGGAGGACGACGACACGGGTGACGAGGCCGGTGGGGGCATCGAGCGGGCTATTGCCGCCCTGCGGGCGGTGGCCGACGACGGTGTCGAGTTTGACGGGCTAGCCGTCGACCAGGACGGCGATGGACTCCGGCTTGTCGTCCCCGGGGCGGCCTACGAGGGGCTCGGGACCGAGGAGTTCGGCGCTCGCGCCCGCGAACACGCCGCCTCGGTCCACGAGTGGTATGTCTGGCACCAGGAGATGCCCCAGGACCCCGCGCAGTGGGCGTTTCTCCGGTGGGTCGAGCGGGCCGACGACCACCGCCCGCCGGAGCGCCGCGACCGGCTCACGGGGGCCGACGGTGTGACCCGCGAGTGGGGGCAACTCGCGGTGACGGTCAGACTGACCGCCCCCGACCAGGGCGGTGAGGGGGACCGGCGCCGGCGCCGCTACACCGTCCGACACACCGACGACGCCGACAGGGCGGCCGACGCGCTGGAGCGACACACCGACCCGTACGCCGCCCGCCGGCTCCGGACGGAGGACGACCGCGGCCGCTACCGCCCGCTCTCGACGGCACCCACGCTCCAGCGTGGCTGGGCCCTGGTCGACCTCGGACCGACGGACCTCGTCCGGGCGGTCGAGGGGTTCTATCCGGCAACGGTTTCGAACTGGCACCGCGAGCGCGAGGGCGAACTCGACATCACCCACTGGACGGCGGCCACCGAGCGCCAGACCGGGATCTACGGTGTCGTCCAGACCTGGAACCGCGGGGAGGGCCACGACCACGTCGACTGGGTAGCCGAGGCCTGCTGTGTGGACTCCCAGTGCCTGAAACGCCGGGAGTGGGAGTACGACGACGAGACACCGCTCTCGGTTGACGGCGGCAACGGCGTCTTCCCGTGTCGCGAGCCCTGTTCGTTGGTCGTCGCGGCCGCCCGCCGGTGGACCCGGCTGGAGGCCGAGGACTCACGGACGTACGAGTTCGAACTCACGCCGAGTGAGAAGGAGCAAGTCGAGACGATCATCGACGCTGTCGCCGACGGCCGGACCGAGGCAATCCGTGAAGCCGACACCGCCGACGACGCCAACCGTTACCGGGCCCGTTTCCTCCGGGCAAAACGCTTCGACGAGGCGGGCAACCTCTGTGGGGTCCCGACCGACTGCGAGGCTGGCGGGGAGGGTGACACCGGTGTCGGCAGCGACCCCGACGGAACCGACGACAGCGGCGCCGAGGACGGGTCCGAGGCGAGTAACGGCTAATACCGACACAGAGCGCCGTGTCAGCGCGGGTCAAGGAGGTACCACTTACACAAGTCTTATTAATTGGGTGAGCGTCTATTCTATTGCAATGGCGCAAGGTAAGGTTGATTTCTTCAACGACACCGGCGGTTACGGCTTTATCGACACTGATGATGCGGACGAGGACGTCTTTTTCCACATGGAGGACGTCGGCGGCCCGGATCTCGAAGAAGGTCAAGAGGTTGAGTTTGAAATCGAAGACGCACCGAAAGGGCCGCGGGCGCAGAACCTGACCCGGCTGTAAGGTGACTTTCATTCTCGTTTATTCGACCGAGTAGCAACAGCACTGTGTTGCACACTCCGGTCTCACAGCTGTAAAACTGACCCCCCACCCAGCGGCCAGTACAGCCGAGTTAGTAGATGCCTTCGACGACACTGACTCTGCCGTTGCCGGTCTCGACCATCGCGCACTCGCTCGGGTCGCGACCGACCAGGCACTCGGCGCTGGCGGTGGCGCCACTCTCGAGGTATGCTTCGACCTGATACACCGCACGGTCGAGGCCGGTGTCGACGCTGACTGTCTCCCTCGGAGCCACCGGGACAGTCCGGTCGAACACGAGGGTCCCGCGGCTGTCGGTGAATCTGACCACGACCCGGTGGCCGTCGTCGCTGTCGTAGTTCCGAAGGACCAGCCCCTCGTTGACGACACGGCTGGTGGCGGTATCGGCCGAAGCGGCGGTCGGTTCAGTCTCGGATATGGACCGTCGAACTGGCATATCAGTACAGAAGACCCCCATACACGTATAATAGAAGCCACTGTTGCTGGCGC
>JBLGCN010000288.1:0-3341 GCA_047617405.1 Natronomonas sp. | reverse complement strand
GACGCCGTCACCGCGCTCACAAACGGCCGGGACATCGACGCCGAGGACGCCGCTGCGATGGGGCTGGTCGACGAGACAACCGACAGCCCGGCCCGTGTGCGTGCGGCCGGACTCGCCCGCGAACACGTCAGAGGTGAGGGAACTACCCTCGAGGATGCCCGCACAGACCGGCTTGAGGCGCGTGAGCGCTGGGACAGTTCCGGCGAGTTCCCCGAGGCGGTGCTGGAGGACGACCACGTCGCCCGGAACCGCCGGCAGTGTGCGCGGACGAGTGTCGGCCGCGAGCGCGCCTTCGACCGCGCGGTCGAGGCTATCAGGGCCGGCTTCGAGGACGGTCTCGCCGCCGGGCTCGACCGCGAGGCCGACAACTTCGCCGCCGCCGTCGTCGACCCCGACGGCGGCAAGACCGGTATCGAGAAGTTCCTCGACGGCCAGGCCGAACCCCTCCCGGTGCGGCCGAGGGAGGCCCCGTCGGTCGAGGCGGCCGACGAACTGGAGGAGACCGGTGAACTCCTCCCCGTCGGAGAGCCGTTCTACCCGGGTGTCGACGAGGTGCCGGAGTGGCAGTACGGGTTTGCCGTCGAGAAGGACCCCGAGACGGCCGAGCCGGCTCACGGCGACCCCGACGAGGCGGAGGTCGAGGGGCTGTACCCGGTCGAGGAGCCCGGCCCGAACGAGGTGTTGTTGTACATGCTCACCAGCGAGGTGAACTTCAACGACGTGTGGGCGGTCACCGGTATCCCGGTCAGCCAGTTCGACAACCACGACCGTGACCGGCATATCACCGGCAGTGGCGGGGCCGCGCTGGTGGTAGACGCCGGCGAGGCCGTCAACGCGGAGGGGCGTGTCGCGGTTGGTGACCTGGTCACCGTCTACTCCGGGCAGTCCGGCCTGCTCAACCCGCGGATGGGGCTGGACCCGATGTACTCCGGGTTCTCCATCCAGGGCTACGAGGAGCCCGACGGGAGCCACCAGCAGTTCATGGTCGCACAGGGGCCACAGGTGCATCCGATCCCCGAGGAGACCTCCATCGAGGAGGCAGGGTCGTACGTCCTCGCGATGGGGACGGTCTACCGGGCACTGTTCACGACGCTCGACATCGAGCCCGGCGGGTCGATGTTCGTCGAGGGCGGCGCAACGGGGACCGGCTGGGAGTCCGTCAGGATCGGCCTGCGCAACGGGCTCTCCGTCTCCGGGCTCTGTTCGAGCGACGAGCGGGCCGAGCGCATCGAGAGTGCGGGTGCCGGGGCACTCGACCGCACATCCGAGGAGTTCGCCGACATCTGGGGGCCGATCCCGGAGGACCCCGAGACCTGGGACGACTGGAAGGCCGCCGGCGAGGCGTTCGTCGAGCGGTTCCGCGAACAGAACGACGGGCTCGCGGACTACGCGGTGAGCCACGCCGGCGAGCAGTCGTTCCCCCGTAGCTTCCAGCTACTCGACGAGGGTGGGACACTCACCTTCTGGGGGGCGTCGACGGGCTACCGGATGACGTTCCTCGGCAAGCCCGGCACGAGCACCCCCGAGGAGATGTTCGACCGTGTCGACCTGAACGCCGGTGACGGGTTGCTGGTCTACTACGGCACCGACACCGGCCCGGAGGGGGTCCTCGACACGACGGGGCTGCGGGCCGTCGAGGCCGGCCGCGACGTCGACGCCGACGTGGTCGTCGTTGCCTACACCGACGAACAGGCGGAGTTCGTCGAGTCACTGGGCTTCGGGGACGCCGTTGCCGCTGTCATCTCACTCGAGGAGTTACAGCGCCGCGAGGAGGAGTTCGACTGGCCGGAGACGATGCCGGACTTCCCGCACCCACAGGCCGACCCGGACGCGTTCAAGCAGGCGGTCCAGGAGTACACCGACTCGGCGTTCAAGCCGCTGGGGAAGGCCGTTGGCCAACACCTCCGCACGACGGAGAACCCCCGTGGGAACCCGGACGTGGTCTTCGAGCGCGCCGGCCACGATGCGCTCGGGGTGTCGACAATGCTCGTCCGGCCCCACACCGGCCGGGTCGTCTACAGCGAGGACGTCGGCGACCAGCGGTACTCCTTCTACGCGCCACAGGTCTGGATGCGCCAGCGGTCGGTCCACATGCCGACGGCGTCGGTCCTCGGGAGTCACCTCTCGAACGCCTATGAGGTTCAACAGCTCAACGCCGAGATCGACGCCGGCGCCATCGATGTCACGACGCCGAAGGTCGTCGACTGGCCGGACCTGCCGGGGGCTCACCAGGCCATGTGGGACAACGAACACGAGGCCGAGGCCTACGTCGTCGACCACGCCCTGCCCGCGGAGGGGCTGCGGGACCGCCGGGAACTGTACAAGGCCTGGGGCCGGCCGGACACCGGCGAGGAGTAACCGCCTCGCGGCCACTACCCCTACGTTTACAGGCCCGGCCGACAACCTGACTGCATGACACTGCTCTCACCGTACGACGGCTCCGCGCTGTCGCGGGCGGCGGTCAGCCGGGCGACCGAGTTCGCCGACTACCGCGACGAGGAGGTTGTGGTCCTGACCGTGGTCCCTGACGACGCCTCGTTCGCGCTGGAACGAGGGTGGGTCGAGGAGGGCGAGACGTACAACCCCGAGACGGTCGAACGGCGGTTCGCCACGGAGGTCGAGGAGGTGGCCCCTGCGGCGACGTTTCGCGCCGAGCGGCCCGAGTCGATGGCCTCGCTCGCAGCCACCACACACAACGACATCACCCGCACGATCCGGCAGGTGGCCCACGATATCGACGCCTCGATTGTCTTCGTGGGCAGCGACAACGCCGGTCGCGTCTCCACGCCCGTCACCAGCGTCGGCAGCCCCATCTCGGAGGACCCCGAGTACGATGTTCATATCGTCAGACACACCGACGACTGACCCGGCCGGGAACTGGGCTTCGTGGCTTCCGGCGCCCTTTTGTCCCTGTCCGGTGGATCGGTGCACATGAGCGAGGAGCCAAGCCTGGACAGGATGCCTTTCGCGGAGTTGCTCGGGATGGAACTGGTGACGGTCGGGGAGGGAACGGCCGTCGGGCGGATGCCACTGACGGAGGCCCACACGTCGAACCCGGAGACGGAGGTTGCCCACGGCGGCGCAACATACGCGCTTGCCGATACGGTCGGCGGGTCGGCGGTCATGTCCTACACCGACGCGCCGACGCCGACGGTAGACATGCGGATCGACTACCTCGCGCCGGCCACCTCGGACCTCCGGGCCGAGGCGGAGCTGGTCCGCTTTGGCAACAGCCTCGCGCTGGCTCGCGTCGAGGTCTACGACGACGACGGGACACACGTCGCCACCGCCCACGGCACCTACAAGACCGGTGGCAGCAACGAGGGCACACCCTGGGACAG
>JBLGCN010000287.1:0-3361 GCA_047617405.1 Natronomonas sp. | reverse complement strand
GCCGCCGTCGGGCTGGCGCTCGACCTCTCGCACATCGCCGGCTTCATCGCCGTCATCGGGACGGGGGTGGACGACCTGGTGATCATCGCCGACGAGGTGCTCCAGCGCGGGGAGATCAAGACCGGCCGGGTGTTCCAGAGCCGCTTTCGGAAGGCCTTCTGGGTGATCGGCGCCGCCGCCGCGACCACGGTCATCGCGATGAGCCCGCTGGCCGTCCTCAGCCTCGGTGACCTCCAGGGCTTTGCCATCGTCACCATCGTCGGCGTCCTCATCGGCGTGCTCGTTACCCGGCCCGCCTACGGGAACATCCTCCGGAACCTCCTGCTAAACGAGTAGGCGTCCGGGCGGGAACCACCGTCCGTAACCGTCACCGACAAGCACACCCGCCTCCGAGTAATGACCATGATCCGCAACCTCGCCGCCACCGTCCAGGGGTTCACCAGCAACGTCTTTCTCGTGACCGGCGAGCGCACGGCCCTGGTCGACGCCGGCAACGACTTCGATGTCGTGAGCGCGGTCCACGAACACGCCGACGGCCTCGACGCGCTCGTGCTCACCCACACCCACTCCGACCACGTCGGGAACCTTCCCGACGTTGTCGAGGCCTTCGACGTCGACGTCTGGGGGTACGACACGGGCCAGGAGGGGGTTGACCACCCGCTCACCGAGGGCGAGTCCGTCCAGTTGGGCGACGACAGCTACGAGATTATCCACACCCCGGGACACAAGAACGACCACGTCTGTCTGTACGCGCCCGGCCCGGGCGTGCTCTTCGCGGGCGACCTGGTCTTTGCCAACGGCGGGTTTGGCCGGACAGACCTCGCTGAGGGGGACCGGGAGCTGTTGGTCGACAGCATCCAGCGGCTGCTCGAGCGTGTCGAGGCTCTGGACGGGATGCACACCGGGCACGGGCCGAGCGTCGACCGCAACCCCAGGCAACACGTCGAACGCGCCCTGCAGGCCGCACAGATGCGGTAGCGGACTGCGGGTGGCGGCAAGCCGGCCGCTACCAGTCCGCGACGGCCAGCAACTCGTCGTAGGCCTCCGCGTAGGCGCGCGCGACTGTTTCCGGGTCCGAGCGGTCCTCGCTCGGGAGTGCCGGCAGGCCGACCGTCGCCACGGGGTCGACGAGGTCCATCACGTCACCGACGTGTTCCTCGAGTTGCCCCTCACGGGGGCCGCCGGCGACGACCGCACACCCCTTCCGGTAGCGGCCGCCGTCGACGACCCGGACGCGGGTCGGCTCCACGACCGCGACGGCGTCGGGGTCGATGTCCCGGAGCGGCCGGGCCACGTCGCCGTAGGACTCGACCACCGCCCGGTCGACGGCCGCGATATCCTCGCTAACGGCCGCCATCGCCGGCAGGTGGTAGGTCTCCATGGCGCGGTTCAGTTCGGGAAGTGAGCCGACCGTGACGGCCTCCGCGAGCGGGAGACACTCCTGGAGCCGGTCGGGGAGCTGGCGGTCACCGTTGACCACGTAGCGGTCCCCGGCCCGGTCGAGCAGGAACGTCCGGCCCCGGTGGCCAAGCGGTCCCGACCGGTCAGGGGTGGGCTCCCAGAGCCGGTGGACGGGGTTGATAGCCTCGGGGGCGAGGTCACCCGGGCTGGCGGCCGCGAGCCGGCGGGCGTCCTTCCCGAACAGCCGGCCCTGGTCGACGGCGTGGCGGTAGTCGTCGTGGTGAAACCACCGGTCGTTGCCGGCGCGGGGTTTGAACCCGACCGCACCGGTCCGGGCGAGAAGGCCCGTCGAAAAGGTGGTCTTGCCGGCGTCAACCTCGCGACCGCCGGCGACTAGCACCGTCATGCCAGGCCGTAGAGGCCGGGTTCGTCGTCGGCGGTCGGCTCGGCGAAGACGAACGCGTTGCGGTTGACGACCATCCATGGGATCGCCCAGTCGAGCAGAACGTCCTCGGTCCCCCGGTCGAGTTCGGCGTCGGGCGCGAGCCCCTGGAGGAGCCGAGCGACCTCGTAGACGGTGTAGAGTCGGTCAGCGTCGAGGACCTCGTCGGGGTCCCGAAAGGCGAGCGGTCGGACCTCGTCGACAGCGGAACGCGGAACTGGCATAGCGGGCGAAGGAAACGACGGCTGGTAAACACACCGGTCGTCGCCGGCACGGTTCTCCCACATATTTGTGCCAGCAGCCACAATATTGGCTAATGCGTGATGGGCTGCCGGGCGTGCGGGGGGCAATCGCCGATGCGGTCGAGGACCCGCTCGCCCTCGTCGACGATGGCCGGATTCTCGACGCCAACCGGGCGTTCCGGGAGTGGTTCGACGCCGACGAACCGACCGGTGAGCCGTTGGCTGTCGTGCTCGGGGACCACCAGCGGCTGCACGAGCGTATCGAGACCGGCAAGGAGGGCGTCGTTCAGACCGAGTTCCCGACGGGTGCCCGCACCTTAGAGGTGCAGCTGTCACCGGTCCACGACGGCGGCACGCGGGTCGGCCGGCTCGTCCACCTGCACGACGAGACCGACCGCGAGCAGCGGTGTGGCCGTCTAGAGCGCGAGAACGAACAGCTCGACCGGTTTGCGAGCGTTATCTCTCACGACCTCCGGAACCCACTCGACGTCGCACTCGGACGGACCAACGTCCTCAAAGAGCGGGTTGACGACCCCGAGGTCGTCGAACAACTCGAGTTGATAGGTGACGCTCACGACCGGATGCAACGGATCATCACCGACGTGCTCAGCCTCGCCAGGGAGGGGGAGGAGATCGACACACGCGAGCCTGTCGGGGTCGCGACCCTGGCGGCGGACGCCTGGGCGACCGTCGCAACCGAGGACGCGTCGCTGACCGTCGAGGTTGACCACACCGTCTCCGCCGACCGTGACCGGCTGGCCCAGGCCTTCGAGAACCTCTTTCGGAACGCGGTCCAGCACGCCGGTCCTGGGGTGACGGTCACCGTCGGGGGCTTCGACGGCGGCTTCTACGTCGCCGACGACGGGGTCGGCATCCCCCCGGAGGACCGCGAGCGCGTGTTCGAGCCGGGGTACACGGGCAGCGGCTCCGGGACTGGCCTCGGGCTGGTGATCGTGGAGAAGGTCATCGAGGCCCACGGCTGGAGTCTGGCGGTGACGGCAGGCAACGCCGGCGGCGCCCGCTTCGAGGTCACCGGCGTCGAGGTCTGACCGCCGCCTGTTGGCCGTGGGCGGGGCTGACCGGCGGGCGAGCCACGACCGGCCGGCTTAAGAGCGGGGGGCCGCACACTCGGGGTATGAGCACCACGACGATCCACGTGTGTCTGAACGTCTCCGACGCCGACCGTCTCGCCGACTGGTACGTCGAGAACCTCGGCTTCGAGCACTCCTGGGAGTTCACCACCGCGGACGGAACCGGCCGGAACGTCTACGTCACC
>JBLGCN010000286.1:0-3368 GCA_047617405.1 Natronomonas sp. | reverse complement strand
CTTGCCGTCCCGTTCGATGGTGTTGCGGATGATGTGTCTGAGCTTGCGCTCGGAGTCCTCCTGGTCGGTCTGGTAGTCGTTGCGCCCCCCGTAGGTCGATTCGAGGACGAGCGTCTCCACCCGGGGGAACTCGTTGACCGCGCCGTTGAACAGCCGGGTGTCCTCGTAGTGGATATCACCCGAGAAGGCGACGTTGTAGAGCCCGTCACCGACGTGGAAGTGACAGATGGCGGACCCGAGGATGTGGCCGGCGTTGTGCAGGGTGAGCTTGATATCGGGGGCGATGTCGGTGACGTTGCCGTACTCCAGCGTGACGGTGTGCTTGATCGCCTCGCGGACCATCTCGCTCTCGTAGGGCGGTGCCCGGCCATCCTTTGCGGCGACATCGAGATAGTCGAGTTGGAGCAGGCCCATCAGGTCCCGTGTCGGCTCGGTGGTGTAGATCGGCCCGTCGTAGCCGTACTTGAACAGCAGCGGGATCAGCGCGGAGTGGTCGAGGTGGGCGTGGGTCAACACGACGGCGTCGAGGGTGCCCGCGCCGGCGCCCAGCGCCTCGGGCACCTGCAGGTAGGGGACGTCGTCGGGCGCCCCCGGCTTGTCACCGCAGTCGACCAGAATCCGCGTTTCCGGGGTCGAGAGGATGAAGGCGGCGCGGCCGACCTCCCGGCAACAGCCGAGTGTCGTGACCCGGACCCACTCGTCGTCCGACATCTCCTCGCGGTGGATCTGGCGGCCGACCCGCTCGAGGATGTCCCGGCGCTCGTCGCGTTCCTGTTTCAGGAAGTTACGGACGTTCGAGACCGTCGAGGACTCGATTGGCGGGGTCCGGACGACCTCCGGCGTCCACCCGACCTCCTGTGTGATCTCCCGGAGTGTGGAGCCGTGGCGGCCGATAACCATCCCGGGTTTTTCGGCCTCGATAACCACCTCGCCGGTGTCGATATGAAAGTCGAGGTCGGCCACCCCCGCCTCCTCCGGGATGATCCGCTCGATATCCTCGCCTGCGGCCTCTGGCGGGGCCAGTGAGGCGGGGTCCGGCCGGACTGTGATCCGCTTGCGGAGCTTGGAGGCCAGCCGCCGGACCAGGTCACCGTCCTGGGCGAACTTCTTCGGGTCCCGGGTGTAGATAACCAGCTCCGGCCCCTCGTATGTCACCTCCGTTATCGTGATACCGCTGGGGACCTCCTGTTCGACCTCGCTGCGCATCTCGTCGAGTCGCTTGTCTACCGTACTCATATGTCGGTGACCTGTCCGCTACACCCGGCGAGACGCCGCAGGGTGAACGGGTGGTAGGACGTGGCAGTAGGCGTCATTGTCGGTGCGTCTTTCCCCCGATGGGGTCGCCTCCGGGGACCGCGAAGGCCCGGAAAACTGTCTATACTCGCGTATTCGTCGCCGGTTATAAAAGGCTTCGCAATACCCCGACCGGGGACGGCGGCGGAACTAAGCCGGCGGCGGCGCGACCGCAGGTATGCATCTCACGCCTGCGACGGTCGCGAGCGAGCGCGAACGTCTGCGCGAGCGCGGCTCCCGGGTCGTCACCCTCGCCAACGACGTTCGCGCCGACCTTGGCGCCAGCTTCGGCGTCGACGTGGACGGGGTGACCGAACAGCAGTACGAGCAGACTCTCGAGACGGTGTTCGCCGACGGGGAACTCGCTGTGAACGTCGCCGCGCTCGCGGGCCTGTTGCGCGAGCTGGACGTGACAGCCGACTACCCTGGCTTCGTCGTCGACGAACTGCTCGGCCGGGAGCTCGCGGCGATGCTCGCCGGCCAGCAGCCGCTCCGACTGCTCGCCGAGGCCACGTTTCACTACGCGGATGTCCGCGCAGACAGCGCCACGGCCGGCGGTGACGACCTCGATGCGGCGCTTGCGGCGGGTGTTCAGACCAGGGTGCCGGGCTGGGACTGGCGTGAATCCGACCCGTTCGCGGTCGACCCGGAGTGACACAGGATGATTACCGCCGGTCGGGACCCCGGCCACCCCGCGTATTCAGGTCGTCAGCGCCCGGTAACGCGAGCCAGGCGAGAACCCACCCGGCGAGGCTGCCGGCCACCAGGGCGGCGGCCAGCAGGACCGCCCCACCGTCGGTCTGAAGCCCCATTAGCCCGGCCGAGAATCCCACCAGCAGGGCGAACCCGACTTTCAGTTTCCGGAGAAATGCGACGCGTTCGGTGTTGTCTACCGGGCCGACCATCACAGCGCCTCCGCCGTGCTGACGTGCACGGCGGCGAACTCGCCGTCGACGACAGTCCCGCTCCAGCGGGTCTCGAACTCGTACTCGGTCTGCCGGTCGGTGTTCGTCCAGGACATCACAACGTCGTCGGCGAACCAGCCACAGACAACGTCGGCGGCGTCACGGCTCGTGGCGTCGCCGGCGAGTTCGTTTGGCCCGTCGCGGGCCCCGGCCGTCAGGTGTCGCGACTCGACGGCCCAGTCGGCTGTCGTCCGGGTCTGCTCGCGCAGCCCCTCGGCGACGGCCTCGTAACCTCGCAGCGTCTCCGAGAGGCCGTACTTGACGGTCGCCGGCGACTCCCGGAAGAACGGGTAGAGCGGCTCGCCGGCCCGGAGGGTGTCGTAGTAGTCACGGACGAGGGCGACAACGGCCATGCGGTCAGTAGAACCCCCGGTCGACGGCATCGTCGACAATATCATCAAACTCCGTCTCAAGGAGGTCCTCGGCCTCCTCGAAGGTGTCGGTGAGGTCGTCCATCGTCTCCGGCCGGTCGTTTGTCTCGAACTCCATCGGACCGTAGGCGGGGCTGTCCACCGCGTCCATGATGTCGTCGAACAGCGCCTCCGGCGACGTCGGTGCCTCGGCGTGGGTCTCGACGACCGTCTCCAGCCTTGTCGCCACATCCTCGGCCTCGTCCTCGTCGACGGGCTGCTGAACCCCGAAGTGCCCGGGTGCGTTTCCGCGCTCGGGGAACAGCGGTGCGAGTTCGTCGTCGACCCGGCGGGCGACCTGGGCCCCGACACCCTGGACCTCGAAGGGGTTTCGTGCGTAGGTCTTCACTTGGAAGACACCGGTGTCCGGGTGGCCGATATAGAGGTCCTCGCCGATCCCTCCCGAGCGGTCGCCGCCGACGGCGCGCCAGCCCTCGGGGTCCGCGCCGCTGTCGGCAACCTCCGACATGATATCCTGCCAGTTCCGGACCTGCATACACAAGTTACGTGTCGGGGGCGAAAATAGCCACCGGTTTCACACCCGTCCCGGGGCTCTGTGGCCAAACGCACAAGCCCCCCCCAGCACAAGGCGGTAGTAGATGGGAGGACGCGCGCTGCTCGCCGAACAGGACGTGGACTTCGACCCCGGGGCCGTCGGTATCGACGACGCCGACGTGCTCGAGTTGCTCGACCCGGTCGT
>JBLGCN010000285.1:0-3383 GCA_047617405.1 Natronomonas sp. | reverse complement strand
AGTACACTCTCTCCCCGTCGATTACCGCACTCTTCACCTGAGGTACGTCGTTCTCCAACCGTGCCAAAGCAATTCGAATGTCACTACTGGAAACGTCCTGACTAACCTTCGTACGGAAATCTTCTTCCAAATCAGAAACGCTACCAGACTCAGAACCCTCGACCGCTTCCTCGATAGAGGAAACTTTGGGAACGAGGTCGTGAAGCTCCATTGCATTCGATAGATGGTACTCTTCGTCCGTCATAGACTCTACAACCCTCTGTGTCTCCACGATGTCATTACGCATTGAACGCATATCTGTTCGAAGAGAGTCAATAGACTCGTCTACAGCCCTCTGAATCTTCTCTGGGTCAAAGTCTTCAGCACCTCCTTTTTCTCCCTTATCCCGCTTAATCTGCTCGGCAACACTATACCGAATTAGCTGTGTTAAAGTGTTGTACCTGTTACCTGATTCTACGTGTTCTTTCCAATCGCTATGTACGTCTTCGTCTAGTTGTACATCAATTCTCGGCATATCCATTAACAAGTTCTAAATTCCTGTAAAAGTACCGTTTTCTCTTAGGTACAGATAACAACATGCGCCAGATGTTCGGCTGACGGTCCCGAATACTTTCAGCCGTCTTTCAGGCACGTTGGTCCGCTAACCACACGGCAGGCGACCGGGGTGCACCACATTCAGCCAGTGGGTTATACTCCCTCAGCCCCAACCACAGGTATGCGGGAACTCGTCTTCGCCCTTGAGTACGAGCCGGGGTATAACAGGGTTGCCGACACGCTCACAGCCCACCCCGACGCCCGGATCCGCTCGCTCTCGCTACACGCGACCGACGAGCACCTCTGGCGTGTCGACCACGCGACCGGGACGCCGGAGGCGCTCGCGGACATCGAGACCACGTTTCTGGACACCGACTACTACGCCGACTGTCTGGCCACGGAGGACTGCAGTGCCACACAGTCTACCGAGGTGCTTGACCGGGCCGGCGACACGCTCGTCCTCTACTCACACTGGGAGCGGACGCCGGCCTGTGCGTCTGTCCCACATATCGCCCGGGCTCACCTCGGTGACGGGGTGCTGTTCGAGACGCGCCACGAGGGGCGACACTACACGTGGCGGCTCATCCACCCTGGCGACGGCGACGTGGCGGCGTTTTTCGACAGCCTCGAGACGGCGGTCGGTGACTGCGCACGGATGGAGATGCTCCGGGCGGGTGACGCGTCGGCCCCCGTGGAGACCGGGCAGGATGTCGGCGCGCTCTCCCCGGAACAGGAGGCTGCGCTCCGGGCCGCCGTCGAACACGGCTACTACGAGTCCCCCCGCGAGGTCGATGTCGGTGACCTCGCCACCCATCTTGATGTCCCCCGGTCGACACTCACCTACCGGCTCCGCCGGGCAGAGGAACACCTGGCAAAGCAACACGTCGCCGGCACACAGACCGAGCAGCCACCGACCCCGCTCTGAGGGGCTTGGAATATTCCAATCAAGGCTTATGCTATTGACAGCCGTAGTTACGGGTGATGACTGACGACGATGGGACGGGGCGGCCGGCTGGCGAACACCGGCAGGAAGTGACCGTTCGCCTCGCCGTGCCGGAGATGGACTGTCCGTCCTGTGCGGGGAAAGTCGACAATAGCCTCGGGAGCGTCGACGGGGTCGTCGACACGGCGCTCCAGCCGACCACCGGGACGGCGACAGTCACCTACGACACCGGCCGTGTGGACGAGGCAGGCGTGGTCGACGCCGTCGAGGGCGCCGGCTACGAGGTGGCCGGTGGCGGGACGGGCGCCGAGGACGCCGACCAGCCCGAGGGCGTCGACATCGCACCGCCGGCGGAGGTGTGGACGAGCCCGCGGGCACGCAAGACGCTGGTCGGTGCGGTCTCTCTCACCCTTGGGCTCCTCGTCGAGTTCGTGTTCGCGGGCCAGAATCCCGCGGTCGCGAGCGTCCTCAACTCACAACTGTATCTCGCCGACCTCCTCCTTCTCGGGGCGGTCGTGGCCGCCGGCTCCCCGGTCGTCCGCGGCGGGTACTACTCCGCGAGGAACCTGAGTCTCGATATCGACCTGCTGATGGGGACGGCGGTCATCGCCGCCACGGCCATCGGCTACGTCGTCGAGGCAGCGACGCTCGCTGTCCTGTTCAGCGTCGCGGAACTGCTCGAGGACTACGCGATGGACCGGGCGCGTGACTCCCTGCGGGAGCTGATGGAGCTGTCACCCGACGAGGCGACCGTCCGCCGCGACGGTGAGGAGGTGACCGTCCCGGCCGACGACGTTGCTGTGGGCGAGACGGTAGTGGTTCGCCCCGGCGAGAAGGTCCCGCTCGACGGGACGGTCAGCGAGGGCGAGAGCGCGGTCGACGAGTCGCCGATCACCGGCGAGAGCGTGCCTGTCGACAAGGCGGCCGGCGACGAGGTGTACGCCGGCACGGTCACCGAGACGGGCTACCTGGAGGTGACGGTCACCTCGACAGCCGGCGACTCCACGCTCTCGCGGGTCATCGAGATGGTCCAGGGGGCCCAGGAGAACCGGACCGAGAAGGAGCAGTTTGTCGACCGGTTTGCGGGCTACTACACGCCTGTAGTGGTGGTGCTTGCGGTCCTCACGGCACTGGTCCCGCCGCTGCTGGTCGCCGAACCGGTCTCGGTAGAGGTGGCGGGCTACGCGGTCACTGTCGCCGCCGACTGGGGGGCGTGGTTCGTCCGCGGGCTCACACTCCTGGTGATCGCCTGCCCCTGTGCCTTTGTCATCTCGACCCCGGTCTCCGTCGTCTCCGGGGTCACGAGCGCCGCAAAAAACGGTGTCCTCCTAAAGGGCGGTAACCACCTCGAGGCGATGGGCGATGTCGACGCTGTTGCCCTCGACAAGACGGGCACGCTCACCCGGGGCGAACTCACAGTCACCGACGTTATCCCGACCGAAGGGACCGACAGGCGGAGGCTGTTGCGCTACGCCGCCAGCCTGGAGCGACGCAGCGAGCACCCGATCGCACAGGCCGTCCGTGCTCACGCCGGCGACGCCGGGGTCGACGACCGCCCCGAGCCGACCGGCTTCGAGAGTCTGACCGGCAGGGGCATCCGGGCCAACATCGACGGCGAGACCTACTACGCGGGCAAGCCCGCGCTGTTCGAGGAATTGGGTTTTGGGGCCGGGGCACACGGGGCGGACACCCCCGGACGCCGGGCGGGGGGCTCGTCTGACCTGCGGTCCGACGGCGGGGCGCCGGCACCCGACGCAGTGGCCGACGACGGGCCGTTTGCCGGGGGAACGCTCGCCGGGCTCGAGGCGGAGGGTAAGACGGTTGTCCTCGTCGGGACCGAGCAGGACCTGCTGGGTGCTATCGCCATCGCCGACGAGGTGCGCCCCGGCTCGGCGCGGGCCGTTGA
>JBLGCN010000284.1:0-3384 GCA_047617405.1 Natronomonas sp. | reverse complement strand
CGACTGTAGGGCTGCGAAACCTTTGA
Organism: Natronomonas sp.; assembly: GCA_047617405.1. Taxonomy (GTDB): domain Archaea; phylum Halobacteriota; class Halobacteria; order Halobacteriales; family Haloarculaceae; genus Salinirussus. Next base: position 3,358 of record JBLGCN010000284.1, on the reverse strand, counting down.
GCCCACCGGTTACTCGACCCGGAGTTCGGTCTTCCGGTCGACAGCCGCCGCCTCCTCGGTGTCGCCGCCGAGCAGCCCCCGGGTGGCCCGCTTGCCCCACTCCACCGCGGGTTGGGTGAACGTCTCCACGCCCGCGAGTTCGCCGGCGAGCACGCAGGCTGCCTCCATCGCGTACAGCAGTTCGCCGACGCTCTCGGCGTCCAGCCGGTCGACCTCGACCCGGACGTTCGGCCGGCCCGCGGCGGCCAGGCTTGCCTCGGTCGCCTCGAACTCCGCGTCCAGCAGGTCCCCGAGCCCGTGCCCGCCGAGATAAGCCAGGTCGTCGACATCGGGTTCCGGGACCGACAGCCCGGGTCGCTCGCGGGGTCGGACGAGCGTCACCAGCTTATCAGGGGGGCCGGCCCGGTACAGCTGGAGCTGTGAGTGCTGGTCGGTCGCCCCGAGCGCCCGTGTCGGGGTCTGCCCCCGGCCGTCCTTGCCGAGGCTCTCGGCCCACAGCTGTGCGAACCACTCCGCGAAGGGTTCTAGCCGTTCGGCGTAGGGCATCACCGCGTTGACCGTCGCGCCCCGCTCCTCCAGCCCGTGGGCGACCGCCCCGTACGCGTAGGCTGGACAGTCAAACAGCGACGGGCCGAGCGAGTCGGCGGCCCGCTGTCCGCCCGCGAGTAGCCCCTCGATGTCGTGACCACGGACGGCCGCGGGGACGAGCCCAACCGCCGACAGCGCAGAGAAGCGGCCGGGGACCCCCGCCGGCACGTCGAGCGCGGGGAGTCCGTGCTCGTCGGCCAGGGCCCGGAGCGGCCCCTCGGCCCCGGTGGTCACGACGGTCCGCTCAGTCCAGTCGACACCCGCCTCGGTCATAGCCTCCCTGACCACTAGGAAGGTGGCGAGCGTCTCGGCGGTTGTCCCCGACCGGGAGACGACGTTGACCGCCGTCTCGGCCAGCGGCAGGGTCGCGAGCACCTCTCGGGTGTGTGCGGGGTCGACGTTGTCGAGCACGCGGTGTTCGACCGCGCTGGGGCCGAGCGCAGCCGAAACCGTGGCCGCACCCAGCGCACTACCCCCGATACCGACCGTGAGGACGGCCCGGCTGTCGGCGAGTGGCGCGACCGTCTCGCGGATGGCGGCGGGGTCCGTCCGCTCCGGGAGGTTCAGCGCGGCGTAGCCAAACTCCCCCACCTCGCGGCCGGCGGCAATGCGGTCGTGGGCGTCCGCGACCCGACCGTCGAGGTCGTCGAGGGTCGCCTCCGACAGGCCGGGGTCAGCCTCGACGGCGAGGGCGTTGCCGATATCGACGTTCATACCGCCCGCTCGCCCGCCGGGAGTATAGGCCTCACGCTGCGGGGTACCGGGCCGTGGCTGACAGGGCAGGAACCACGGCCACCAGGGCGAGGGGCGACACGAGCGACGGGCTGAAACCCGGCGCCGGTGTAGGGTAGGGTATGAGTGACTACGCTGAACGGCTACGGGCGAACCGCACCGAGAAAGACGAGTTCTTCGCCGAGCACCCGCAGTCGCCGGTCCCACCCGAACACCGCGAGGACTTCGAGGGGCTAGACTACTTCCCGCCGGACCCCGACTACCGCGTCACGGCGAGCGTCGCAGTCCACGACGACCCCGAGCCAGTCGAGATGGCGACAAGCGACGGCCGGACGGTTCGCTACGAGCGTGTCGCCACCTTCAGCTTCGAACTCGACGGCGAGTCGGTACACCTGCACGGCTACCGCCAGGACGGCGGCGCCGACGAGCCGGTCTTTGTGCCGTTCCGGGACAAGACGACCGGCCAGGAGAGCTACGCCGACGGGCGGTATATCGAGCTCGAGGTGGAGGGGACCCTCGCCGACGACGTCGAGGTGACACTCGATTTCAATCTCGCCTACGCCCCGTTCTGTGCCTACAGCGAGACCTTCTCGTGCCCGTTACCGCCCGAGGAGAACTGGCTGGAGACCGCAGTCCGGGCCGGCGAGCGGGCGCCCGAGATGTAACGCTTAACCGACCGCCAGCCGTACTGTACTGCGATGAGTGAGGGTGAGGACAGTGTATCAAGAGAGGCCGACGGCGGCGTTGCGACCGGGACGGGGGAGGGTGACGGGACCAACGGGCCAGGAGAAAGCAGCTACGCCGGCTTCTTTGGCGCCTATCCCTACGCCTTCCGGCGGAGCGAGTCACGACTGTTTCGCTCCTACACCGTGGTTGGCGGGCTGGTAACGGCGCTGGTCGTCGTCTTCTTCCTGATGGCGCTGGTGACACTGGTCGCCAATACGGTCGGGACCGCCGGCGGGACCTTCACCTTCGTCCGGGCGTTCTACATCGTGGTCGGGCTGGCCGTCGTCGCCCCGCTGGCCGCACCGGTGCTGTTCGTTGCCCGGCGACACCGCCGCGTGGGGGCGAGCACCGACTACGACGGTGCGCTGGCCGCCGGCGGCTATCTCTTTCTGTTTGCCCTCTATCTCGGGCTCGTGGTCTCGGCGCCGCCGGGGACCAGGAGCGAGCCGCCGGCCACCGTCGCCCCGGTCGTCGAGTTTCTCTACGGCCTGCCGCCGGCCGCCGGCGCGGTGCCGCCGCTCGTGGCCATCGTGTTCGGCTACCTTCTTCACCGGCACTACCGGTAACCCGGGCTGCAAGCCCGTCCCTGGCAGCTACCCGGCCGGGGAGCGAAACCGGCAAGAGCCACTCGTCATTACAAGAGGTATGAGCGAGGAGTCAAACAACGAGGAGGGATCCGCCTCTGGCACCGGTCGTGAAGGGGACGACCGGCAGACGGGGACCTTCGTCGTCACACACGTCGACGAGGGGACGGCGGTGTTGCAGGATGTCAACAGCGGCGGGGTCCACACGCTCGCGGAGAACCCCGGCCTGGAGGTCCACGAGGTGCTCGACGCGACGTTAGCGGTCCAGCCCCCGATGGAGGTGGTCTGGACTGTCGCGGAGCTCCGTGACCGGCGGACGGTCGATGTCGAACACAGTCCCGAACAGCCGACACAGCAGGCCAGGGGGTTGGCGGCCGAGCAGGAGGTTGGCGAGCTAACTACCCGTGAGCGGGCCGGAGAGGGGGAGGTGCACGTCATCTCGGTCCCGCCCGGGCGAACTGAACAGGCCGTGGCCGACGTGGTAGAGGACGAGACGACACTGACCCGGGCGGCCAGGCTTGGCGTCAACCGGGTCGAGGTCCGGGCCGCCGAGGGCGTCCTCAGCGTGCGTTACCTGCCCTGAGTGGCGACCGTCGCGGAGCAGAACACCGCCCGGCGGCGGGCCGGGAGACGATTACCGAAGGCTTATTTCAGCCGGTCGCACACAGAGGCGCATGGTCGATGTCACGGTGCCGGACGCCGACTACGAGCCCTACAACAACCGTCAG
>JBLGCN010000283.1:0-3386 GCA_047617405.1 Natronomonas sp. | reverse complement strand
CGTCGGTTAAATGTGTGTTCCTTCTCCCGGACAGCCACTGTCCTCAGACGAACGCGAGCGGAACCATCACGGCGACGCCGACGGTGAGCCCCGCGGCCAGTTCGGGACGGCCGCCTCGCGGGAGTTCTCGCCCGCTATCGAGGGCCTCGGGGATGAACTCGGTCGCGACGAGATAGACCATCGCCCCGGCCGCAAAGCCAAAGCCGACGGGGAGAAACCCCCGGGCCAGGGTCACAAAGTAGTAGGCGATGACCGCGCCGACGGGCTGGGGGAGACTCGAGAAGACCGCCCACCAGACCATCCGCCACTCGCTGACGCCCATCGACCGCAGCGGGATCGACACCGCCACCCCTTCCGGAATGTTGTGGACCGAGATTGCGACAGTCATAAACACGGCGAGCACAGGCAGTGTCAGCCCCAGCAGGGCGACCGTCTCGGCGTCCGGCACGCCGGCCAGCCCGAGTTCCGCAAATGAGACCCCGACAGCGACCCCCTCCGGAAAGCTGTGAACGGTCAGGATCCCGAGGATGAGTACCAGCTTCCTGAAGTCGGCCTCGGCGTACTCCTCCGGGTCGACCGCCGCGCGGTCGAGCAGTTCGTGCCCGACAATCACGAGTGCCACCCCGGCGGCGAGCCCAGGGCCAATAACCACCGCGGCGTCGACGAGTGTGCCCTCGACCACTGCGAGCCCCTCCTGGACCAGCCCGAACACCGACGCCGAGACCATGATCCCCGACGCCAGCCCCCACAGAACGACGTTCCAGCGCGGGCTGATATCCTCGAAGAAAAAGAACGGGAGCGCCCCCAGCCCTGTCGCCAGCGCCGTTACGAGCCCGGCGAGAAACACCACCACCAGATTCTCGAGGACGACCATACCCGGGGTAAACTCAGGCGCCTCTTAATTATCACGAAGTTGATGTTTTTGGCCGCCCTAAAGCCGTCCGGGAACCGCTCCGGCGTCACCCCGGATCGCCCGGTCAGAGCGGGACCCGCTCGACCGTCGAATACGCCGGCCCCTCGTCGGTCAGGACGCTCTCGGTCAGGCGGATCTCGTCGACGTCCAGCCGGCCCGCGCCGGGGTCCTGGCTCTCGACGACATCTTGGACGAGTTCTTTCCCGCCGGCGTGTTCCATCCGCGCGAGCGTGACGTGGGGCGTGAAGTCGTGGTCCTCGGGCTCAAAGCCCATCGCGACGGTCCGGTTCTCGATAGCCTCGTGCAGCCGGGTCAGCCGTTCGCCGCCCTCTCGCACACCGAGCCAGACGACACTGATGTACCCCAGGTGTGGAAACACACCCAGCCCGCCGAACTCGGCGGTGAAGCGGCTGACACCGCTGTCGGCGACGGCCCCGACCAGCTCGTCGGCCACCTTGTCGACGCGCCCGGGCTCGACCTCGCCGAGGGATTTCAGGGTAACGTGAGCCTGCCCGGGGTCGACGAGGCTCAGCCCACCCGCACCCTCGAAGCGCTCCTGGACGGCCCGGACCGCCGCTGTCAGCCCGTCGAGGTCGACGCTGACGAACAGTCGCATACCGTGTTTTCGGGACGCAGGTCTTAACCTTCCGCCTACCGACTATCAGGTATGGATGACTCACGGGACCCGGAGGACCCCGACCACGAGTTCTCGGAGGGACAGGGCTTCTCAGACCCCTACGACCCCTTCGACCTCGACCCGCCGGAGCTGGATGCCGGCCCCGGCCAAGTCGACCCTGTCGACTCGCACGCCCTGACCGACCTGCTCCAGGGCGAACAGGTCGTCGCCGAACAGGTCGACCCGGAGCGGCTGCTCGACGTCGGCTTGGAGTACATGGGGATCAACCGCCACGAACAGGCCGCAGACACCTTCGAGCGCGTCGCCACCTTCGCCGAGGACGACCTCGTCGAACAGGAGGCCCGGGTGAACAAAGGCGCCGCTCACGCCGAACTCGAGGAGTACGACGCCGCGATCGGTGCCTATCAGGAGGCGCTCGACATCGACGACGAGTCCGAACACGCCGCCGCCGCGGAGACGAATCTCGCCTACGCCCTCTGGGAGTTTGGCCGCACCGAGCAGGCGCTCGAACACGCCGAGCGAGCGGTCGAACTCGACCCCCGCTTCGGGCAGGCGTGGTACAACCGTGGCTTCTTTCTCAACGAGCGTGGGCTCCACGAGGACGCGGTCAACGCCTTCGACAACGCACAGCGGCTCGGCTTCCGCAGCGCCGACCTGCTGGAGGAGAAGGCGGTCGCGCTCGAGGGGGTCGGCGAGGACGAGCGTGCCGAGGAGGTTGTCGAACAGGCCGAGGAGATCCGCCAACAACAGGAACAGGAGCTCGTCGACGGCGACGAGGACCGGCTGCTCGAATGACACTGCTGCTCACCGAGCGGGACACCAACGAGGGGCTGCTCGTCTCGGTCTGTGACGCGGACATCCTCGGTGAGTCCTTCGAGAACGGCCAGGTGTCATTGACCGTCGAGGAGGAGTTCTACGGCGGCGAGGTGGCCGGCGAACAGGAGATAGTGAACAGTCTCGCCGGCTGTACCACCGCCAACATCGTCGGCACCGAGGCCGTCTCGCTGGCCGTCGAACACGGCTTTGTCGACGAGGAGAATGTCCTCGACCTGGGCGAGACCCGCCACGCGCAGTTACTCTGGATGTGAGAGGGGGTGCCGCCGTCGCCCCCGCCCCCGGCCCTGGAGCGTAACTCGGGGCCGGGGCTTTGCGTTCGACAAACTGGTTTTTCACCGAACCGAAATGATGTTACTCCTCCAGCCCCTTGTTAGGGTAATGGGAGTGCAATCCTCAGACCTGCTCGACGTCGAGCGGATACGTGCGGATTTCCCGATCCTCGAGCGGGAGTTCGACGGCGAACAGCTCATCTATCTCGACAACGCCGCGACCTCGCAGACCCCGGAGCCGGTCGTCGAGACTATTGCCGACTACTACCGGACGACGAACGCCAACGTCCACCGCGGGCTCCACCAGCTCAGCCACGAGGCCTCCATCGCCTACGAGGAGGCCCACGACCGCGTCGCGGCGTTCATTGGCGCTGAGGGACGTAAGGAGGTCGTCTTCACCAAGAACACCACAGAGTCGATGAATCTCGTGGCCTACGCCTGGGGGCTGAACGAACTCGGTCCCGGTGACGAGGTGGTCCTGACAGAGATGGAACACCACGCCGCGCTCGTGACCTGGCAACAGATCGCAAAGCGAACCGGCGCCGAGGTGAAGTACATTGAGGTCGACGAGGAGGGCTACCTGGATATGGACCACGCCCGCGAGCTGATCGGCCCCGACACCGCGATGGTCAGCGTCGTCCACATCTCCAACACCCTCGGCACGGTGAACCCGGTCGCCGACCTCGCTGACCTGGCCCACGACCACGACGCCTACATGTTTGTCGACGGC
>JBLGCN010000282.1:0-3392 GCA_047617405.1 Natronomonas sp. | reverse complement strand
CCTCGGCCCACCGGTCACAGGTGTAGGCGGCGATATTGAACCGTTCCGGGGTCTCCCACTCGAAGGTTTCCCGCAGCTGCTCGTAGCTGTCCCAGTCCTGCTCGTAGAAGTGATACGCGTCGAGACGCTCCGTGGGAGCCATGGACACACCATCCCTGACGGCGCACTTAACAGTTCATGCTACACCGGCCCCGGGCGCCGCTGTGGTCGGTGTTTGCCTCCCCTACCCCTGCCGGGTGTGGACCCGCTACACCGACCGCTCCGGGCGGCTCGGCCTACCCGAGGACGGGGGCTGGTGGACCAAGGTCTACTGTTATATAGCTGAGAGATAGTTGTGATACCATGGGTTCGGAACGTTCAGCATCCACAGAGGACGAACACCGCTCCGATGCGTCGGTGGTCCGGATACGGTGTGAGTGTGGTGACTGGCTCGGAGCGGACACCCGGAAGACACGGGTCAGTTGCGAGTGCGGGCAGTCGTTTGCGGTGACGGTCACAGGAATGTTCTCGGAGTCGTCGTCGACAACGGACTGAGCCGACAGAGCCGGTCTATCGGGGTCAGACGAGCCGTCGTTACACACAGCACTGGTCTCGACACCTGTCAGCGACGGATATAAACTATAGGGGTCGAATCACCCCGTGTTGGTATGTCGCTGCACAAGCATCCACTGGGGACAGTCGCGGCGCTGGGTGAGGAGGCAATCGGCGAGCTGGGACAGGCCCTGGGTGGGGAGCTTATTCTGCCCGACCACAGCGGGTACAACGACGCCCGCGACGTCTGGAACGGGCTGGTCAACAGGTATCCCGCGGTGGTGGTACGAGCGACCGGGAGCCAGGACGTCGCGACGGCGGTCAGCTTCGCCCGTGAGCACGGCCTCGAACTGTCTGTTCGCGGCGGCGCACACCAGCAGGCCGGCGATGCCGTCGTCGACAACGGCCTCGTCGTTGACCTCTCGGAGTGTGACGAGGTCAGGGTCGACCCGGAACAACAGGTCGCAACGGTCGGCCCCGGCAACCGGGCGGCGGACGTTCTCGCGGAGACACAGGAGTACGGGCTCGCGATGCCGACCGGCAGCGCCGGGTGCGTCGGGATGCCCGGGACGACCCTCGGCGGCGGTGTCGGGTGGATCCGCCGCAAACACGGGCTCTCGGTCGACGCACTCCGGGCGATGGAGGTTGTCACCGCTGACGGCAGCGTCGTCGAGGCCTCACCCGACAGCAACCCGGACCTGTTCTGGGCGATGCGCGGCGGCGACGGCAACTTCGGGGTTGTCACCAGCTTCGACTTTGACCTGTACGAGGTCGGCCCGATTGTCGGCGCGCTGAACGTCTTTTATCCGGCCGACATCGTCGACGAGGTGCTCCGGACCTACCGCGACTTTGCCGCCGACGCCCCCGAGGAACTGACAACACTCGTCAACTACGGCGAGATCCCCGCTATTCCGCCGATGCCGGACCACCTGCACGGCGAACCGGCGGTCGGGCTGATCGGCTGTTACGCCGGTGACCCCGAGGCGGGGATGGAGACGGTCGCGCCGCTGCGTGATATCGGTGACCCGCTGATCGACGCGAGCGACGCGATGCCGTACGAGGCACTCCACGAGGTGGGCACGCTGATGCACCCCTGGGGGCGGAAGTACATCAACCGGTCCGTGTTTGTCGACGAACTCACCGAGGAGGTGCGTGACCTGGTCGTCGGGCGGACCGACGCCGCGCCGGGTGTGATGGACGGTGTCGGTGTCTGGTCGATGGGCGGCGCAGTCGGGAGCGGCCCCGACGCCGCGTTCGCCTGGCCGGAGAAGCGGTTCATGGTCGTGGTCGAGGCCGCGTGGGAGGACACGAACACGCCCGACCACATCGAGTGGGCCCAGGAAACCGAGCGACTGTTCCGCGAGGCCGGCGGCGAGGGTGCGTACGCGGGCTACGCCGGTGTCGAGGAGGCGGACTGGGAGGACTGGACGGAGAAGGTCTACGGTGACAGTTACCCGCGGCTCCGGTCGGTGAAAGCCGAGTACGACCCCGAGAACGTGTTCAGTCACAACCGCAACGTCGACCCCGCCGTCGACGGGTCAGCCGAGGACTGACGCTCTGGCCCGAACAACGGGCTATTAGCCGCCCGGACAGTGAAAAACGGTGGGGGAGGGGGGGTAGCTGAGGCAGGGGTCCAACCCGTCCGCGAAGACGGGACAAAGCCCCCGCAACAGCAGTCAAACACAGAGGTGTTAGCTACCTCGGGGCTTTGCCTATCCTCATACCCCAGCCGTCGAGCGTACCGGTGCCTATCGGCAGGGGCAGCGCCCAACCGGACCGACGCGATAGCCGGCGACAGTGTCTCACCCCGGGCGACCGAACGGCGGTGTCAGCGGGCCCCAGCCGTGTCAAATGTTATATTCCCGCATGCTGTGAGTGTGCTGTATGGACCCAGTCCCGGCAGACTCACTGTTTCGCCGGCCACACGACGGGAGTGTTGCGAACCTACTGACCCGGACAGTCGAGCGGTTTCCCGACCGTCTCGCGGTCCAGCACCGCGGGACGACACGCACATACGAGACGCTCGGAGACCGTGTCCGCCACATCGCGGGCGGCCTTCACGAGTGGGGGTTGGAGCCCGGCGACCGGGTCGTCGTTCACCTGCCGAACAGTGTGGCATACTGCGACGTGCGTCCACGCGGGCGTCGTTGCCTCGCCCAGCAATCCGCAGTACCGTCGCCGCGAAGTCGAGTACCAGCTCGACGACTCGGACGCCGAGGCAGTTATCACGAGCGGCGCGGGCGAGGAGCACGCCGTCCCGGTTGCCGAGGAGCTGGGGCTCAAGATTGGTAGCGCCGACCCCGAGAGCGAGCACACAGCACTGGAGGAGCTGTACGACCGGGGGGAACCGACGCTGGTCGAGCGAGACGACGAGGACATTATGCTTCAGCCGTACACGTCAGGGACAACCGGGAGGCCAAAGGGCGTCCTGCACACCCACCGGAACTACCGGGTCCAACTGGCACACAGTGTCGCCAGCTACACTGCCGGCCCGGTCCGCGGTGACACGCTCATCGTCCTCCCGATGTTCCACCTCACGGGCAACAACCAGATGCTGGCGTCGCTCGTGACGGGGCGGACGGTCCGACTCCTCCGGGCGGACCGGTGGGACCCGGAGAAAGCCCTCGACACCATCGACGAGCACGACGTGCCTGCCTTCGGCGGCGTCGCCACGATGTTCGTCGACCTGCTCGAGGCGTATAAAGCCGACCCCGACAGGTGGGACCTCTCGACGTTCGTCCGCGCCGGCCAGGGCGGAACAAAGCTGCCGGAGCCGGTCCACGAGGAGTTCGAGGCGGTGTTCGACGTCAGTGTCTCAGAGGGGTACGGGCTCACCGAGACAACGGCCGCCACCCACACGG
>JBLGCN010000281.1:0-3396 GCA_047617405.1 Natronomonas sp. | reverse complement strand
TCGATCGGGCCACAGCCGGTCGGGATGGGGTCTGTCACACTCGGTGGTTGTGCCACCTTCGGCTAAAAGGCCCCGTCTCACCGGCCCGGACAGGCCGGTGCGGGGCGACACACCCCGACGGCCGCCAGCGCCGCATCCGCTAAGTGTGGGGCCCGCCTATCACAGCCGTGATTGTCGTTGCGACGGCGGACTTCGAACTCTACCACGAGGTGGTGACCGCGCTCCGGGAGCGGGGTGTGACGTTCACGACCGTCGAGCCCGGTGACGACCTGCCCGAGCGAGCAACAGTGCTGGTCCGTGGCACCGACGAGGAGGGGACGGTCCCGGAGGCGGCCGACGTGGCGGTCGTCGAGGCCGAGCCCGGTGACCCCCGGGCGGCCGTCGACGCCGTCGCGGCCACACTCCGTGACGGGGAGGGGCGGACGGTCGTGGGGGTCGACCCGGGTGAACGCCCTGGGGTTGCGGTGGTCGACGGTGACACCGTCACCGCCGCCTTCCAGGTGCCCCCGGACCGGGTGGCCGAGGTCGTCCGTGGGGAGGTCGCCGACGCCACGAGCCCGCTGGTTCGTGTCGGTGACGGCGCACGGCTGGTGGGCGCGCGACTGCTCGACGACCTGCCCGAGGTGCCGGTCGAGTTGGTCGACGAGTCCGGGACGACCCCCTACCTCGGCACCGGCGCCCGCGGGATGGGGGACGTGCTCGCCGCGGTCAATATCGCCCGCCGCGAGGGTGAGCGCGCCGAGGGCCGCGAGGTCGAGCCAACGGCAGGGGAGCTCACGCGGATCCAGGACCGCTCCCGGGAGCAGAGCGAGACGAACCGCGCCATCGACGTCGACCTCGCCCGGCGGGTGGCGGCCGGCGACCTCTCCATCGCGGAAGCCCTCGCCGAACACGCCGACGACACCGACTCGTCCTGAACCCTTCAGTCGCCCCGCAGTCGCTGTGGCAGGACATACCGGCCGTCCTCGCGGGGGAACTCGAGGGTCTCGACGACCGCGTCGGCGTTCAGCGGCCCGTAGATGTGCGCGAAGCCGCCGTCGGCGCTCTCCTCGTACCGGACCTCGGGGCCGACCCGCCGGGGGTCGATGACCAGCAGTCGAGGGTTCTCGGCGTCGGGGTAGTTGTGCCGGGCGACCCCGACGACCTGGCTCGGTGTCGAACAGTGGATGACCCCCTCCTCGGACAGAGAGTCGGGCCGGTACTCGCCGCTGTCCGCCTCGCTCCGGTACTGGTTGCCCTCGACGATGTGGACGAGACGGTCGGCGTGGCCCTCCCTGACCGCAGTCTCGGCGCGGCGGCGGATGTCCCGGACCGGCAGGCCGGTCTCCCGGGCGACTGCCAGGGCGTCGTCGTACTCCGCGCTGATGTCGAAGACTGTACTGCCGTTGGTCGCGTCGGCGCCGCTGTCGTGGCCCCCGGTCCGTGCCAGTTTGACACCGACCTCGAAGCGGCCCCCGTCCACCGCAACGGTTGCCGTATGGCGGTGCCGGTCGGCGACGAACCGGTGGCCTGTGCCGTGTTCACGCACACCGAGGGTTCCGGTCTCCTCGGCCAGTCGGCGGGCGACCCGCTCCGCGTCCGCCGGTTTGACCACCACCTTCACCAGGTGACCCGGCCGTGATTTCTTCATCGTGAGCGGGACGACCGAGACATCCCGGGCGCCGGCCTCGACGAGCGTCTCCTGGAGTCCCCCCAGCACCTCCGGGGAGGCGTCGTCGAGATTCGTCTCCAGCACCGTGATGGCGTCCCGGCGGAGTCGCTCTGTCTCGCCGACCACCGCCCGGAGGACGTTCGGCCGGTCGGGGAAGTCGTAGCCACCCGCGCCGTAGCCGGAGGTCTCGACCCGTAGCGACGGCAGTGAGTCGACCCCATCGGCGAGTTCGGCGAGGATGGCCGCCCCGGTTGGCGTGAGCAGTTCCGCCGACACTGGCCCGCCCTGCAGCGACCACGCGGCACTCTCGGCGAGTTCGACGACGGCAGGCACCGGAACCGGGTAGCTGCCGTGACTCGTCGAAACCTCGCCGCCGCCGGTGGCCAGCGGCGTTGTCACCACCCGGTCGACACCCAGGTCCGCGGCCAGGAGTGAGACCCCGACGATATCCGCGATGGCGTCGTCGGCCCCGACCTCGTGGAAGTGTGTCTCCGCGAGGTCGGTCCCGTGGACCGCGGCCTCCGCCTCGCCGAGTCGCTCGAACATCGCCAGCGCCTGCCCCTCGACAGCGGGCGAGAGTGCCAGCCCCTCGACGACCCCGACCACCTCCGGGTACGTCCGCGTCGGGCCGTGTCCCTCCGCGTGCGTGTGGTCGTGGTCGTGGCTGTGGTGGCCGTCGTGTGAGGGGTCGTCACCCTCCGCCCGGTCCCCGTCGCCGGCCTCGTCGGTCAGCAACACGTCGACGGCGGTGGCGCCGATCCCGGCTTTCGTTACCTCGCGGGGCCGGTAGCGGACGTCGAGGGTATCCTCGACGGGGGCCAGTACGTCCGGGTCGGCCCCGGCGGCGAGCAGCGCGCCGAGGAGCATGTCCCCGCTGGCACCCATCCGGCCGTCGAAGGCGAGCGTTCGCATATCCGTCTGAAGGGGCCGCCAGGGCAAGAGCCTTACCGGCCGGTGCGAGGTCCCGTCGGACGGTCACGCCGTCGTTCGGCGGCCGGTCAGCCTCGGCGCACGAGGTGGAGGTCGTATGGGGCGTCGACGTCGACGGAGCCAAAGGGCGTCGTCATGCGCCCCTCACCTGTGGTGCTGTCCGCCGCCCCGTCCTCCGGAGTCCTGGTGCCGACGAAGACGGCGCTTGCGCCGACATCGACCGCGGTCCGGCGGACCTGGCCGGAGATGCCGTCGCCCGGGGACTCGGCACCCGGCTCGCTGAACTGTCGCTCGGCGTCGTCGGTCGCCTCCTCTATCTTGCGCTTGAGGTCCGCGCTCGCGGCTTCGACGGCAAAGTCCTCGTCGGGTTCGACCCACCGGCGCCGCTGTGCGTAGGTGTCACCGGTCGGGACGAAGCTGACCGCCACCACCTCCTCGTCGAGCGCGGCGCCGTGCTCGACCGCTCGGGCGAGCGCCGCCTCCGAACTCGCGGAGCCGTCGTACGGCACGAGAAAGACCATACCGGGCCGTCGCGCCGACAGGGTTATCAATCTGTTCGACAGGGAGGTTCTGGTCCCCCTCGGCCCCGCCGGTAACAAAAGGCATATTTCCCGCCGGGGCCGACTGTCAACACATCCCAGAGACCAATGAATGAAGTCCAACTAGAGGTGGCGAAGGCGTATCCCAACGACTCGGGGCGTGGCATCGCCAGGCTCGACCCCGACACTCTCCTGCATCTCAAACTCTCACCGGGGGATATCATCGAGATCGAGGGGGCTGACCGGACTGCGGCAAAGGTCTGGCGGGCCGACCGG
>JBLGCN010000280.1:0-3410 GCA_047617405.1 Natronomonas sp. | reverse complement strand
GCCTGTACCTCGGCGCCGTGGGCGATCGTCACCAGCTCGTTCGCGGAGAGCCCGCGGTCCAGCGCACGGTTCGTCGCCAGCGCGGCGCCGAGTGCCATCCCGCCGGAGACGCCGAGCCCGGCCCCGCGCGGGAGGGCACTTGCCCCGCTGACCGCGACACTGGCCGCCAGCGCATCCAGCACCCGTTCGACGGCGTCCAGCTCGACGGATTCGCCGTCCAGTTCGACCGAGCGCTCCTCGGCCGGGCGGACGGTGACCGTCACACCGTCCGAGAGGGTGAGCCCCCCGCCCCGTGCGCCGGCCTTCGTCGGGTCGTCGTGACGGTCGACGGTCGCGAAGCCAGCCGCGTGTCCGGGGACGAATGCGCGTGCCGTACCTGCCGCGTCGGGGCTACCTGCCATACCCGCTGTGTCGTGACCGGCCGGAATAACGGTTATTGCCGTTCAGGGTGGCGTGTGTGCCGTGACCTGTCACCCGGTCCCGTGAGGTGGGATAGCAGCCACGAAAAGCCAACAGCACCCGGGCGGGCGCGGCCGACCTGTCCGCTCACAGCGGCTCCGTCAGGCGCGCGACTGCCGGCGGCCCAGAGAGCGGTGTCTCTCCGGCCCGGCTCTCAGGGGCTCAGCCTCTGGCGGTCCCGCGGGAAGATGACGGCCTCGCGGATGTTGCCCAGGTCGAGCATCGTCATCACGAGCCGCTCGGCACCGAGCCCCCAGCCGGCGTGCGGTGGCATCCCGTAGCGGAACATCTTGGTGTAGTACTCGAAGGCCTCGGGCTCCAGCCCCTGCTGCTCGAACCCCTCGATCAGGTGTTCGTAGCGGTGTTCACGCTGCCCGCCCGAGACCAGCTCCATGGATGGGTGCATCAGGTCGAAACCCGTCGACAGTTCGGGGTCGTCGTCGTGGTCCTTGATGTAGAACGGCTTGACCTCGCTCGGCCAGTCGGTGACGAAGTAGTGACGGCCAACAGCCTCGCCCAAGGCGTGCTCGGCCTCCGTCGAGAGGTCGTCACCCCAGCCGAGTTGCTCGTCGAGTTCGCCGGTGGCGTTGACCCGCTCGATCGCCTCCTCGTAGCTCAGCCGGGGGAAGTCGGCCTCGGGAACCGCAAAGTCCCCGTAGCCGAGTGTCTCCAGTTCGTCCTGGCAGTGCTCGGCGACCCCCTCGTAGGCCGCCCGGACGACCGCCTCGCAGGCGTCCATCGCGTCCGTGTGGTCGTAGAAGGCGGACTCGAAGTCGATACTCGTTGCCTCGTTGAGGTGACGGGGGGTGTTGTGCTCCTCGGCGCGGAAGATCGGGCCGACCTCAAAGACCCGCTCCAGCCCGGAGCCGACCATCAGTTGCTTGAACAGCTGGGGGCTCTGGTTCATGAAGGCCTCCCGCCCGAAGTAGGTCACCGGGAACAGCTCCGTCCCGCCCTCGGTGCCGGTGGCGACGATCTTCGGGGTGTTGATCTCCGTGCAGCCGAGGTCGCGAAACTGCTCGCGAACCGCCCGCAACATCTCCGCGCGGACCTCGAAGACAGCCTTTACCTCCGCCTTCCGGAGGTCGAGTGTGCGGTTGTCGAGCCGGGTCGAGAGGTCGGCGTCGACCTTCCCCGACGGGTCGAGGGGAAGCTCGGGGTCGGCCTCCGCGACCACCTCGACCGAGTCGGGGACGACCTCGACGCCCGTCGGCGCCCGCTCCTCCGCCTCGACCGCACCCGCCACCCGGACGACGCTCTCCCGGTGAACGCCCAGCCCGGTTTCGACGAGGTCGTCGTCCATCTCCTCTTTCTCGAATTTCACCTGGATCGTCCCGGAGGCGTCCCGGAGGATGAGGAAGGCGATGCCGCCGAGGTCGCGGGTCTCGTTGACCCAGCCGGCGACGGTTGCGTCCGTTCCGGGCTCGGCGTCGGCTGCGTATGTGCGGTCGTCCATGGACTCGCGTGGGGGCGGCCCGGACTTAAGCCCAGTCTTTGCCGGCCGGAACGGGGCCGTGACTCGCGGAACCGACGTGTGTCTGGCTTGCCGGCGCCGGAACCGGGGTTTTAATTGCCGCATCGGTGAAACAGAGTTCATGTATCAGGTACTGGCACCGATCGACGACGACCCCGAACGCGGCCTGTCACAGGCGGAATTTATCGAGACCCTCCCACGGGCGAACGAGGAGGTCGAGGCGGCGCTGACCCACGTCCTCCAGACCGAGGGGTCGGACCTGCCGGAGCCGATGGCCACCCCCTCGCGGGTCAGGGCCGTCCGCGAGGTGCGTGACTATCTCCAGGACGCGGGCATCAGCACGACGATCCGCGAGGCCGATGTCCCGCCCGCCGACGGTATCCTCGACCTGGCCGACACCATCGACACTGACCTCATCGTGATGGGCGGGCGCAAGCGCAGCCCGGCCGGGAAGGTGCTGTTCGGCAGCGTCACACAGTCCGTTCTCCTGAACACCAACCGGGCGGTCGCTGTCACCGGCCGCCACGAATAGCGGGGCCGCCGCCCGCGGCGTGTCGGCCAGCCGGTCGCCCTCCTCGCAGGCGGCCGCCAGCGCGTCGTCGTCACCCGTCACCGCCGTCCACCCCGCCCCGAGAGCGGTCGGCCACTGTGCGAGACACCGGTAGATGCCCGCAGCCCGTGGCCTCGTGGTCGTAGACCTGCGCGGCCGTGTCGAGTGTCATGAGTTGACGTACACCGCCGGGGGGCAAACGCCCGCGTTCAACCGGGACCCGGACTCAGGCGGTCTCGACCTGCTGTTGCCACTCACGGAGGCGGTCGGCGGAGACACCCTGGATGTTGTCGGCCACCGTCTCGGGGTCGACCTCCTCGAGGTCATCCGGGGACGCGACGCCGGCTGACTCGAGTTTCTCGGCGGTGGCGGAGCCGACGCCGTCGATGTCCTCTAAGTCCTCGACGGCCTGCTCGGCACGGTACTCCTGATAGTTGCAGACCGGACAGCCGAGCTCCCAGGGGTCGTCGCCGTCCTGGACTACTAACTCGGGGAGACCGTGTTCCTCACAGTAGGTGTCGGTCACCTCGATCTCGCCGTTGCGGGGGAGGGGTAGCGAGTACTCACAGTCCGGATACCGGGTACAGCCGGCCAGCCGCGAGCCCGAGCGGAGGTGTTTGATCGCGAGCCTCCCGCCGTCCGTTTCGGCGGCCTCGCCGCCCCCGTTCTGTCGCGCCTCCGGGGGAGCGCCGCCACACTCGGGACAGGGGCCGACCACCTCGTCGTCGCTGTCGTCGGCCTCGGCGGCCGCACACCGCGGACAGCCGTGGACGAACGTGTCCCGGCCGGCGAGCATCTTCACGTGGTTGGTGTCGTGTTCCTCGCAGGCGTCGTCGGTCACCACCGGCTCGCCCGTGCTCGGCAGCGGGAGCGTGAACCGACAGTCCGGAAAGCCGTCACAGCCTACAAAGTACGACCCGTCCCGGG